>JBEKRJ010000239.1:0-6975 GCA_049518835.1 Solirubrobacteraceae bacterium | reverse complement strand
GCGGGCCGTCGATCAGCCCCTCGCCCAGCAGGAAGCCGAGCGCGAGCTCCTCGTCGTGGCCGGGCGTGCGCATCGTCACGGCGAGCGGCTCGCCGTCGACGCGGATCTCCAGCGGCTCCTCGATCGCGACCAGGTCACGCTCGCCGTCGCGCACGATTGCCGCAAGCATCCGCGCCTGCTCGCTGTCGTCGCCGGGCGAGGCGCTCACACCGTTCAGCTGCTGATCAGCGTCGGCGTGCCGAGCGGGACGTGCGCCAGCAGCCAGCGGCCCTCCGCGAGCGTCACTCGGATGCAGCCGTGGCTGTCGGGCTGGCCGATGCTCTCGGTCTCCGGGGTCGAGTGGATCGCGATCCGGTTGCCGCCCGTCCAGCCGGCGATCGCGTGCGGCGAGTGTGCCGACAGCGCCAGGATGCAGCAGCCGTAGGGCCCCGACGGGTCGCCGGTCGAGAGCCGGTCGGTGACCGCGAAGCGGCCGGTCGGCGTCGGTGCCGCGGCGCTGCCGACCGCGATCACGTAGCGCGCGAGCACCCTGCCGCCGTGCAGGACGGTCAGCCGCCGCGCCGCGAGCGCGACCTTCAACGTCCACGTCACGCGCGTCAGCGTCGTCGCCGACTGCGGGATCCAGCCGAGGTGCCCGTTGCCCGCCAGCGGGCTGATCACGCCGAGCCACCCGGGCACGTGCGAAACGACCCACATCACCTCCCGCGAGCCAAACCCGGTGTGTATGCCGAGCTTCGCCAAACGCCCTCCGGCGGGCGCGGTTCGCATCGTCGTCGCGCGGCGGACGATCGCCACCAGCGTGCCGGGGCCACCAGGAATCGTGCTCTTCGGACGCGCGAGCGTGGGCGGCTGGGCGGCGGTCGTCACGGCCGTCAGGCCAGGGGTGCTGGTCGACGAGCTGCCGCCGCCGCTGAGGCCGATCAGCAGCCCCGCCACCACCGGCACCGCCACGACGGCGACGACCAGCCCGGCGATCGCCAGCGACCGGCGCCGCCGCGGTGGGGACCCGCCAGAGCCGGGCGTCGGCGAGCCCGGGTCGTGCGCTTGTGCGCCTGGTTCGTCGCTCACGTCTGTGCAAACGTTATCGGCGCCGGCGACTGATGCTTTGATCACGACCCGCGGACGGCCGGCGCTGGCCAGCGCTTGCCCAGCGCCGCGCCGGTGGCGCAGATCGCGAGGCTCGCGAGCGCCGCGACGATGATCGCCGCGCCCTGGCCGGCGTTCAGCACGCCGTCGGCCAGCCCGAGCTTGACGACCGCGGCGGGCACGCCGAGCTGCGCGGTCGCGACCAGCCCGGCCCACGCCGGCGCCCCGATCAACCGCCCCGCGAGCAGGTGCACGACGACCATGCCGACGATCAGCGCGGCCGCGAGCTCGAGCTCGCCGGGGCTGCGCACGAGCGAGCGCACGTTCAGCCCCGCGCCGAGCACGACGAAGAACAGCGGCACGAGGAACCCGTTGGCGACGCCCGACACCTGCTCGGAGAGCCGGTGCGGCCCGCCCTCGACGGCGACCACCAGGCCGACGGCAAAGCCCGCGATCATGATGCTCGTGCCGGCCCACTGCGCCAGCGCACAGAGCGCGAACAGCGCCAGCAGCGCGACGCGCAGATCGAGCGCCCAGGCGCGCTGCTTGGACAGGTTGCGCAGCTCGTGCACCTCCCCCTCGCGCGCCAGCACGCGACTCGCGAGCAGGATCGCGACCGCGCCGGCGGCCACCGCCAGCGCCCCCAGGCCGGCCCGCAGCGCCTTCGCGGGCGCCATCACCAGCGGCACGGCGACGATCGTCGCGACGTCGGCGACCGTCGCCCACGCCATCGCGACCAGCCCGGCCCCCTCCTCGACGCCGGCTTCCTGCAGCGCCGGCAGCACGATCGCGGCCGACCCGGTCGCGAGCAGGATCGTCCAGATCGCCGGGTGCCCGATCCCCAGCGCGTGCGCGATCGCGAGGCCGCCGCCGGCGCCGAGGACCGCGCTCGCGAGCACCGCCACGAGGCCGCGCCCCAGCGAGCCGACCAGCGCGCCCTTGCGCAGCGGCACGTGCATCCCGGCGACCAGCATCAGCACCGCAAAGCCGATGTTGCCGAGAAACGCGATCGTCGGATCGGCCGCCTTGACGAGGCCCGCGCCGGTCTCGCCGAGCGCGACGCCGGCGATCAGCTCGCCGACCACGACCGGGATCGCGATCCGCCGCGACGCGCCCAGCAGCGGCCCGCAGAGCCCCGCCAGCACGATCACGGTCAGCTGCCCGAACGACGGCATCGCGGGAAGGTAGACGTTTCCCGGGACGTAAGGTCCGGCGCCCAACCTGGTATCCAATGCTTGGACTCTAGCTAGCGCGGCGGCCTCCGGCTGGGCCGCTGGGCGGTCCGGACCGGGGCCGGGGCGGTGCCCAAACTGATACCCGACCCTCCGATGGCGACCATTGACGCCGGCGCAGGGTCGGGTGCGGGTATTGGCACCAGCCGATCGGCGCCCGTCCTGCCTCGCGGCTCAGCCGCCGGCTACCGCGGGCAGGATCGTGATCTCGTCGCCGTCTTGGACGACCGTGTCGAGACCGTCGAGGAAACGGATGTCCTCGCCCCCCACGTACACGTTGACGAACCGTCGCAGGCCGCCGTCCTCCGCGATCCGGCTTCGCAGTTCGCCGTAGCGCTCGTAGAGGGCGTCGAGCACCTGCCCGACGGTCGAGCCGTCGACGCTGGCCGTGGACTCGCCGCCGGTGGCCGAGCGCAGCTGGGTTGGGATCTTGACGTTGATAGCCATCTGGGCCTGAATGTTCTCAGGCCGGAACCGTGAGGCGCTCGCTGGCCTGCTCGAACGCAGCGACGGTCGGCTCGATCTCCCACGTCTCGAACATGCCGCGCGCGCAGTCGAGCGTCTTCAGGCCCTCGCCGGTGATGTAGGCGACGACCCGCTCGTCGGGGTCGATGTCGCCGCGCTGGGCGAGCTTGGCCAGCACCGCGACGGTCACGCCGCCGGCCGTCTCGGTGAAGATCCCCGTCGTTTGCGCCAGCAGCCGGATCCCCTCGCGGATCTCGTCGTCTGAGACCGAGTCGATCGCGCCGCCGGTGCGGCGCGCGAGGTCGAGCGCGTAGGGCCCGTCGGCGGGATTGCCGATCGCCAGCGACTTGGCGATCGTGTCGGGCTTGACGGGCCGGCAGAAGTCGTGGCCGGCTGCGAACGCGCCGGCGACCGGCGAGCAGCCGAGTGCCTGTGCGCCGTTGAACGTGGGCAGCTCGCCGGCGACGAGCCCGAGCTCGATCCACTCCTCAAAGCCGCGCGCGATCTTCGTGAACAGCGACCCCGAGGCGATCGGGCACACGACCCGGTCGGGCAGCTCGAAGCCGAGCTGCTCGATCGTCTCGAACGCGAGCGTCTTTGAGCCCTCCGAGTAGTACGGCCGCATGTTGATGTTCACGAACGCCCACTCGCGCTCGCCCGACAGCTCGGTGCAAAGGCGGTTGACGTCGTCGTAGCTGCCGTTGACCGCGACCAGGTTGGTGCCGTAGACGCCGGTCGCGAGCACCTTCTGCTCCTCGAGGTCGGCGGGGATGAACACGTAGGACTCGAGGCCGGCCGCTGCGGCGTGGGCGGCCACCGCGTTGGCGAGGTTGCCCGTCGAGGCGCACGCGATCGTGGTGAAGCCGAGCTCGCGGGCGCGGGCGAGCGCGACCGACACGACGCGGTCCTTGAACGAGTGCGTCGGGTTGGCGGCATCGTTCTTGATCCACAGCTCGCGCAGCCCGAGCTGCTCGCCGAGGCGGTCGACGCGCAGCAGCGGCGTCCAACCGGCCGGCAGCGTTCCCTTCGGCGGCGTCTGCACCGGCAGGAAGTCGCCGTAGCGCCACAGCGAGTGCGGTCCGGCTTGGATCCGGCGGCGGAGCTCGTCGGGATCGGTGTTGGTGCGGGATGCGTAGGCGACCTCGAGCGGGCCGAAGCAGCGCTCGCAGACATACCGCGCGTCAAGCGGATAGGTGGTCTTGCATTCCTTGCAGCGAAGAGACTCTGGCGGCATATATTTGAAAACCTCCGCCGGGGTCTGTGGTCGGAGGTCTCGTGAAACCGCCCTGCCCACATCTCCCAGGCTTGTCGTTGGAGCCTGATGGAATTGGCACCTTTCCCTTGCGGGAGGTTGCCGGGGCTTCGTAGGGCCAGTCCCTCCACCCCTCTTGATGCGTACTGCTATGTGCCGAGAGAGTATACCCAGTGATCGGCGGCTCAGTAACCGACCTTTAGCTGCGGCGTAACTGGCTGCACGAGCTGGTGTTTGGTGGTCCGTGGCGCCCGCCCCCGCGCTCATTCGGCCAGCCGGCGCGCCGGCGTCGCGCGCTCGCTAGGCGCCGGCGATGGCCGTGATCAGCACCGATCCCGTCGCCCGCCTCGAGGCGGCGCTCGGCACGCGCGCGCGGACCCCGAGCAAGCGGCTGCTCGTGATCGTCAACCCGTACGCGACGACGGTCTCAGACCGCTTGCGCAACCTCGTCGTGTACGCGCTGCGGGGTAGCTACCAGGTCGACGCGGTCGACACCGAAAGGCGCGACCACGCGACCTCGCTGTGCCGCGAGGCGGCCCGCGCCGGCTATGACGTCGTCGTCGCGTTCGGCGGCGACGGGACCGTCAACGAGGCCGCAAACGGCCTGCTGGGCTCGAGCACCCCGCTGTGCTGCCTGCCGGGCGGCTCGGCGAACGTGTTCGGCAAGATCCTCGGCATCCCCGGCGAGCTGGTCGATGCGACCGAGCATCTTCTGGGTTTGGCCGACGACTGGCGCGCGCGCAAGGTCGACCTCGGCGTCGTCAACGGACGCTGCTTCACGTTCGCCTCCGGCCTCGGCCTCGACGCCAGCGTCGTGCGGCGCGTGGACTCCAACCCGCATCTGAAGGCGCGGTTCGGACCGTGGTACTTCACGTGGATCGCCGTCGGGACCTTCGCACGCCGCTACCTCGTACACCCACCGCGCCTGCGCGTGTCGCTCGGCGAGCAGACATTCGAGGGCGTCACCGCGATCGTGCAGAACGGCTCCCCTTTCACCTACTTCCAGAACCGCCCGATCGAGATCGCCGAGGACGCGGCGCTCGATTCGGGCACGCTCTCGGGCTGCGTGCTGCAGCGCGCGCGTCCCCACGACATGCCCTTCATCGCCTGGCGCGCGTTCTCCTCGCGCGCACGCCTCGCGCGCCACCGCCAGATCTCGAGCTTCCGCGAGGCGACCGCGCTGACCGTACGCAGTGCCGACGAGCGGCCGCTGCCGCTGCAGGTCGACGGCGACTACCTCGGCGAGGTCGAGGAGGCCCACTACTCGATCCTGCCGCAGGCGCTCAACGTGGTGGCCTGAGACTCGCGCGCGCCGTCCGCGCCGCCACCGGCCCACGCACATCCGTGCGCCGCGACCGGGGCGCAGTCGCCCCGCCCCTAACCCGCGGCGCCCGGCGTGACGCGGTAGGCGTCGAACACGGACTCTGTGTTGCGCAGGCGGTTGATCGCGCCCTTCAGCGAATGCGTGTCGGCGACCTCGACGACGAAGCGGTTCTTGACCATCGGGGGGTTCGAGAGGCAGCGCGCTTCGAGGATGTTCGCGCCCGCCTCCGAGAACACCCGCGATAGATCCTCCAGCAGCCGGTGGCGATCCCACGCGTCGATCTGAATCTCGACGACGAACGCAGTCGCCTGCTCGCCTTCCCAGTAGACCGGCGTGAAACGCTCGGGGTTCTTGCGCAGCGTCGTCGTGTTCGGACAGTCCTCCCGGTGGATCGTGATCCCGCGACCGAGCGAGATGTAGCCGACGATCGGGTCGCCCGGCACCGGACGGCAGCACTTCGCCAGGCGCAGCATCACGTCCTCCACGCCCTCCACGCGGATCCCGTACTGCCCCGACGAGCGCGTGGGGCGCCGGCGCGAGCCGCCGACCTTCAGCAGGTCGCTCGCCGCGGTCGCGCCGCCGTCGGCGGCCTCGCCCTGCTTGAGGCGCTGCATGACCTTGTTGAGCACGACCTTCGGCGAGATCTTCGCGCCGCCGAGCGCGATGTAGAAGTCGTCCGCCTTGCGGTAGCCCATTTCGCGGATCACGTCGGCGAGCAGCGCCGAGCCGGTGATCTTCTGGGCCGGCAGGCCCTGCTTCTTGAGGTGTTCCTGGAGCAGGTCGCGGCCGGTGTGCTCGGTGTCCTGGCGCGACTCCGCTTTGAACCACGCGCGGATCTTGTTGCGCGCGCGCGTCGTCTTGACCATCGCCAGCCAGTCCCGCGAGGGGCCGCGCTCGCGCTTGGCGGTGAGGATCTCGACGATGTCGCCGCTGCGCAGCTCGTAGTGCAGCGGCACGATCTTGCCGTTCACACGCGCCCCGACGCAGCGGTGGCCGATCTCGGTGTGCACCTCGTAGGCGAAGTCCAGCGGCGTCGCGCCCGCCGCCAGCGACTTGACTTCGCCCTTGGGCGTGAACACGTAGACCTCGTCCTCGAAGAGGTCGATCTTCAGGCTCTCCATGAACTCCTGCGGGTCGGAGAGCTCCTGCTGCCAGTCGAGCATCGAGCGCAGCCACTTGAGCTTCGCGTCCTCGCCGCCACCCGGCCAGCCGGAGTGCTCCGGCGCCTCGCCGGCGCCCGGCTGCTTGTAGACCCAGTGCGCGGCCACCCCGAACTCGGCCATCTCGTGCATCTCCTGGGTGCGGATCTGGATCTCCAGCGGCCGCCCCTCGGGCCCAATGACGGTCGTGTGCAGCGACTGGTACATATTGAACTTGGGCATCGCGATGAAGTCCTTGAAGCGACCAGGCAGCGGCTTCCACAGCGAGTGGATCACGCCCACGGTGCCGTAGCAGTCCTTCACCGAGTCGACGATCACGCGCATCGCCGTCAGGTCGTAGATCTCGTTGAACTCGCGGCCCTTCTTCGTCATCTTCGAGTAGATCGAGTAGAAGTGCTTGGCGCGACCGGCGATCTGCGCCTTGATGCCCATCTCCGCCAGCTCGCTGCGCAGGTA
>JBEKRJ010000238.1:0-7794 GCA_049518835.1 Solirubrobacteraceae bacterium | reverse complement strand
CAGATGTTCGCATCCCCGAGGTGGTCTCGCGAGCCCCGTCGGTGAGGCCGTCGCCGTCGCGCACGAGATCGCATCCGCGCGTGAAAGCGCAAGCGGCTCTTGTGGTGGGCGGCACCCGGCGAAGAAAGGAGCCGGGTGATCTCCTGAAGCGATTGCCGTCGCGCCACGCACGTGTACAACGCAGCGGGCGCGAGGCGTCGAGATTCGTTCGGCCTTTGCTCAACCCGGGTTTCGTTTCCGGGGAGTGATCGGATAGAACTCCGGGCGTTGATACAGAGAGGGCGGCCCGCCTAGTGCTTGACTAACCCACCGGGTGGCGGGCCGCCAATTTTTCGCGTCCGCGGCGCTCGCTATACCTGCTGACGCTGTCCGCGTGGTGCGGTCGGCTCTCTCTCTCTGCGTATCAACCCTAAGGAAGTCGAATGTCTACAGCTCCGGTCCGGTTAGCCGGATCATCCTCACCAGCGGCTCCCGTTCTGCGCTCGATCCTCGAGGAGATCAGCGTCCCGCTCGATGTGCTCAAGGAAGCCCGCGCCCGACGCGACCTCGTCCTGTCGATCGCCGCCGCCCACCAGGCGGCACGCGCCCGCTACTCCTCGGGATCGGTCGCCTACGGCACCACGAACTCGCCGCTCGAGGACGCAGACGGCGGGATCAAGATCAATCGCCGGCTCCACGACCTCCGCGAGTTCGGACCCGACGCTCCGTCTGGCGGCCTGCGTCCCGAAGGGCTGATGGAGCATTTCGGCCTCCACGTCGTCGAGGGCCTGCGTCGACGCGGGTACCCGGACGCCACCGTCGACTACACAGGCAAACGCGCCGTGAAGTTCTACTTCCACACTCCAGTGGAGATCGACAAGTTCGGCGAGATCGACCCGTACATCGACTTCATCATCGGCCTCGCCCGTACCGAGGGATCGGGGCTGTGGATCCCCAACTGCGAGCTCGAGTCAGGATGGGACGTCGCCGATCCGGTTCATCACCTGGAGGTGATGAACCGGCGGCCGAGCATCGAACTGCGCGTCCATCGCGCGCACGTGATCCGGCTCGCCAAGCGCGCCGTCAAGCGCGATCAGATCGCTGTGCTCTGCTCCTGGAACATCAGTACGCTCGCCGTCGCGTTGATCACCGATACCGAGCTCGCGCTGCCAGACGCCCTGGCAGCATTCTTCGCCGCAGCATCGAAGGACATTGCGCGGCGACTGACCCCGGACCCATCGTCGGTCGTTGGCCCCATTGACCTTCCTGTCGGGCTCACCCGGCCGATGACCGCCGCACGTCTGGCTGAAATGGCCGAACACGCGTACCAGGCCGCCACCGCGCGCAGCGAAACCGGTGCCCGGGCTGCTTACGCGAAGCTCTACGGACCCGAGATCGACGCCATCCGCGAGCGGCTTGCCAGATCCGCGGACCGGCGGTTGGGGGCCGGTCTGTCGCTCGCGCCGATCGTGTCGGCAGCCCACAAGGGCACCCGTTCCGATGGCGCCTAGACGCCGGAGGGCGACGTTCAACGACGACCTTCCGCGCCGCATCCGCTTCGAGAAGGAGGCACGCGAGGTCGGCTTGGAATTCGTCGGCGGGTTCTCGGGGACTCCGCGCCTGCTGCGGTACCGGGTCCCGATCACGGTGCCGATTTACGACGAACCGCGGAAGCTCGCGATCACCCTCGGCCCCGTCGCTGAGCCCGGCGCGATCCCAGACGTGCTGATCGATGCCGTGCTTGCCGGCGCGGACGTCGACTTCTGTAGTGAGGACAACTCGCAGCTCCAAGCGCGGAGCTGTCGGAGCTCGCGCAGGCTTCGAAGACGGCGAGAGCATTGATGATGAGTCGTTCTGTCATATGCGACAGCGCAGTCGGCGCGGCGATCGGCGGCGCGGACGTCCTCGGCCAGCGAGGAAGTTGAACACGTAAGGGTCCTTCGTCGCCTGCAGGGCCTGATCAGCATCGGCCGGCTCAAGCGCGACCGCGGAGTTCTCAGCGCTGAAGCCTTGGCGCTCGGTAGTCCAAGGGCGATCTGTGCCTGGAGGTGACGGACCGACCACCGGTTCTCAGCGGCCTTCGCCGCGTATCAGACATACAGGCCGCGATTCTCGGCGAAGCGGTCGAGCAGCCTCCGATGCGCCGTCCACGAGCGGCATTCCGCGCTGCCACGCGATCGCTATCCGGAGGTCGTGGGCTGTGAGCAGCCGAGCTGGCTCGATGGCAAAGGGGAGGCGGCGAGCGCGCTCGGGTACACGTTCATCTTTGGAAGTGTCCGGATCCGGTTCAGTGCTTGGTCCAGCGGCTGCGTCGAGCCGACGATCAGCCGGACGACCCGGCTCCGGGCGACGTCGATCACATACCCCTCCGAGTGGTTGCCGACGCCCGATCCTCCCTCGGGGACCGCCTCGCCGATATAGAGCCGATCTGAGGTCTGTCCAACGTAGATCCCGCAGACGACCTGCGACGGGGCGCTGAGCAGCACCGCCGCCGGCCGGACCAGCGGCTGGGCGAGTCCGGCCGCAACCGGCGCGAACCCGCCCAGGAACACGAGCACGGCAAAGAGTCCGATCAGGCGCAGGACCTCCCCTGCGGAATCGCGCCTCTGACAGGTGACGAGCAAGCGTCACGGCGACCCAGGCCCCGAACGTAGCGACAGCCAACACGCCGAGCTGGATCCCGTGATCACCAAACTGGACGGCGCTCAACACAAGATCGAAGCGGTCCTCGACGAGGGCAACAGACAGCACGCAAACGACGTCGTTGTACGAGCGGGCGCACAAGAACCGCGTGCTCAGGGTCGTCGAGCGCGAGACCGCCAACGTCTGAGATCGTTGTCCTTATGCGCGGACGGAGGCACACAAGCTCCGTCCGCGCACCTGTTAGGCGACGCCAATTGGGGCTGGCGAGGATGTCCACTGCACCAAGAGACCGCCGGGCTGCTCGGTCGCCTACGGTCGGCAGGTCGTTTACCTACTCCCGTCGCCCGCCCTTTCCGCTTCGCCGGGCCAAAGCAAAGGCGAGCACGCGGGTGGGCGTGCTTCTGCCCTCGTTCCGAACCAGCAGTCTCGCATGGCCAGACGGGATCGATCGAGGCTGCTGCAATCAGCCCAATCCGGCAGCGCGGCCACGGCGACACTCGATGTCGCCGTGGACAGACTCCGAGACCCGGTGCGCCACGGACTTGGCTTGTGCGGCTTCCAAAAGAGAGTAGGGTGGCCAGAAGGCGGTTGCTGACCACCGACCTGCCGTCGTCAAGACTCGCCGACGATTGGCCTCCGCCTAACGGGCCCGCATCACATCGAGGATCAAGGCCCCGTTTCCACCTAAAGGGGATTCATGCCCACGGGACCCTGTGCCCGAGGGGACTGACGCCCAAAGAGGAGTGATCGGGATGAGTGCAGCAGCGAGTCCTATTGGCGCTACCGCGCCGGTCTCGTACCCGCCGCCGCGGACTGGATACCAGGATTCGACGGGGTTCGCCTCGTGGGCCAGCGCGCCAAGATCGACGCCAAGCATCTGGCGGCCGTGGCGAGGACGTTGCAGTGGGCTGATGAGTCCGCCGAGCGCGGGGACCACTTCGACGCCCTCGCGTAGCTAGCACGGTCGAAGCGATCGGAGATGAGCTTCCCGGGGTCTACGCGATCAGGCGTGGTTCTTGAGAGGATCGAGCCGTTCGGGGGGGTCGCCTCGGTGCAGCCGCTGCTGCTGGCTGACGGACGTCGGTTGTCGGTCAGCCGCTGGCCCGGCGGCGGCGATCCGGTGGTGATCTTGCACGGGTTGCTCGACTCCTCCGAAGGGTGGACCCGCTTGTGCGAACGCATCTCGGTTCCTGGGGTCGCGTTTGACCTCCCGGGCTTCGGGCACTCCGATCCACCGCCGCGCGGTTCGATCAGCAGCTACGCACGCGATGTGGCCGAGGGCTTGACGATGCTCGGCGTCGAGCGCTTTGCGCTTGTCGGGCACTCGCTCGGCGGTGCGGTGGCCGCCGCGCTGGCCGAGCTGATGCCGTCTCAGGTCAGCTCGCTCGTGCTTTTCGCTCCGGCCGGGTTCGGCAGGATCCACCTCGCGGAGGCGGCCTGGATCCCGGGTGTTCGCAACGTGTTGCAGGCGACCCTGCCGCTCGTGCTCTCGAGCCGGTTTGCCGTAGCGGCCGGATTGCGGACGATGGTTACCAACGGCAACAGTCCCGATCGCGACCTCGTCGCGCGGGTCATCGACCGCGGCGGTCAACTTGTCGTTGGCGTACGCGAGGGCACCCGCGCCGTTGTGAATGCCGGCCGCAACCATGACGCGTTTCACCGCCGGCGGATCGGCTACGACGGCCCCGTTTGCGCGGTCTGGGGTGACCGTGACCGGCTCGTGCCGGTCTCACACCGTCATGGCCTAAAGGCCGCCTTCCCGCAGGCGCGGATCGAGGTGTGGTACGGCATGGGCCATCACCCGCTCAGCGAGCGCTTTGACGATGTGCTCGCCCTGGTTACAAACTCGCGCCGCGCGCCGTCCGATACGCCCCAACGCCGGCAAGCTTCTGCTTGCGGGCTGACTTTTTGGAGCGCCCCAGCGCTCGGCTCCGTGTCGGCGGCACGGTAGCGTCGTCTGACGATCGGCGGCTATGTCGAGCCGTGTGAACTGTCTATCCGATTTCGCACGGCCCCACTCGAACCAGCACTACCGAGCGCCGCTGACCGTTGTGCCCCGCGGGTCGTGCAGCGGACGGGGTTGAGGTCGGCCTCGATTACAAGGGTGTCGTGCGTAGCAATAGCAACAGCACGACACGAAGCGCAGGATCAATCGCTCAGCGCGGTCCGATCGCGTGCCGACCGCGGAAGCCGGCCAGCTACTCGATCACGCTCTGGCAGCCGTCGATCGGCTCGTCGGCCTCGGCCTCGGCATCGGTCTCGGGCGGGAGGCGGAACGCCGCCGTCGTGTGGCCATGTCCGGCGTCGTGGTGGCCGAAGCCGACCGCGAGTACGAGCTCGAGCTCGGGTCGACGACCGAGTCGACGAACAGATCGGCCCGGCCGCCGGCAGTGGCTGGAGAATCGCTCCTGTCCACGCCCTCCCGGCCGCCCGCACCCGCCCTGCGCGAGCCGTGCGTGGCCGAGGTTCTCGCTCGCGGAATCGCGACGCGGATGCTTGAGTAGCTCGCGGTGATCGCGACCGTGCCGGTGCGCCGTGCGCGAGTTGAATCCGGATGCGTTGAGGAAATGCTGAGCGACTCCAAACGGCGCGGCCAGAACCCCCGTGCAAACTAGCAATGGGTTTGTGCTGCCCATTACAAACAAACCCTGAACGTCAGACCGCAAGTGACCGCGACAACGCCGAGGGATGCCCCGACTGAAATTAGCAACACGATGATCGCCCAGCCCGCTCACATCCTACGTTGGCTCGGCCATCAGCTCTCGCCGCCCAGCCCCAGGCCGCAGCTGATGACGACGCCGGCGCGGATCACGATCCTCTCCTCGAAGGTCAGCGAGCCGGCGAGCTCCACTCGCGTATAGCAAGGGTCGCGGGCGGCCTCCGGCCGCACGAGCTGCGCACGCCGCTGAACGCGATCGTCGGTTTCACCCAAGCTCGTCGAGCTCGCCGGCGAAGAACACGTAGCTGAGCAGTTCGCCGTCAAGTGACATTAGTGACAAGTAGCCAGCTCGTTCCGATCCGAGGGCAGGACGGCTGCAAGGCTGGGTTATCGGGGGGCGGGCGCTCGGGCGAGTCGCGTCACTTGGTGCCGCGTTCCTTAACGGCACCCCATCAAGAGCCGGAGCGGGCGGGTTTGCTCGTATTCTTCGGTGTGTGGAGAAGGATGAGAAAGATCGTGCGCGCGAATTTCGGGATTACCCCAGCCACCCCAGTCACCCCAGTCACCCCAGTCACCCCAGTCTTGACCAGGCTGGCGAGGATCGCGATCGGACCGCGGAGGACCGGGACGAGAGAGCCGAAGTTCACGACCAGGTATCCGAGACCCGCGACAGGAAGGCGGATGCTCGGGACGTGCGTGCCGAGGTCCGCGAGCTAGATGGCGAGCACTCTGGAGCGCGTGATGACCGTGCGGCCGCGTTGCGAGACCGTCAGGGCGGGGCCAGTGACCGCGGCGAAGCGGCAGATGACCGCGCGGCCGCGTCGGTAGACCGCGCGGCGGCGGCTGAGGATCGAGCGTCCTCTGGCATCGATGATCTCACGGGCGCGTACCGGAGGCATGTGGGGATGGCTGGGTTAGAGCGCGACCTATCCAGAGCGAAGCGAACGAAACAGCCGTTCGCGCTCGTCTTCGTCGACGTCGATCACCTCAAGGCGATCAACGATTCATGTGGTCACTCCGCCGGAGATCAGCTTCTGCGCGCGATAGTCACCTCGATCCGGGCTCACCTTCGCTCCTATGACCTGATCGTCCGCTTCGGAGGCGATGAGTTCCTATGCGGGCTCGCCGACGTGATGATGGCAGACGCCGCCAAGCGGTTCTCGCTCGTGAACGCGGACTTGGCCGAAACCCGGCAAGCATCCGTGACTGTTGGGGTCGCGGAGCTCGAGGCAGGCGATGCTCTCGAGGACCTTATCGCGCGTGCAGACCAAGCCCTCTACAGAGAGCGCCAGCGGCTGCGACCCGCTGGAGCTTGACGTCGCTGCCGACGAACGCCCCGCGCCTCAAGGGGGCGGGCGTGCCGCTAAACGGGAATAACGGGATGTAGATTCTTCGAGTGCTGTATTCGGCCCCACGAACCGTTTGCATTCACGCTCTGGCGGATGGCTATTTATCTCGGATCGGTACCGGTGCGACCGCGCGGAGAACGGGGCCGGGTGGTCGTGTCGAATTGGAGCCGCGGTCGCTTCAGGTCAAGGTGTCTACAGTGCTCGCCTGTCAGGAGCCGCAAAGCTGTGTGTTCTAACTAGCGTGGAAACCGAAAACCAATGCAGGACACTGCTCCGATTTCACGAAATGGATGCAAGTGTCAAGCATCGCAACTACCGGCGTCTGTCAGCCGCCGAACGCGACCAGATCGCGAATATGAGAGCGGCCGGTCACAGTAACGCGGAGATCGCGCGAGCGACCGGACGTAGCGATGGCACGATCACCCGCGAGCTGCAACGCAACAGCTCGCCCAACAACCCCAGCTCCACCCCCGCCGCCGACGCGGTATCTGGCGGTGCAGCGCTCGGGTACTGCGCCAACGCGGCTCATGAGCAGGCGTGCCAGAGAGCGCTGGGGCATCGCACACGCGATCCGCTCAAGAACGAGTTCCTGCGCGGCTACGTCGAGGAGAAGCTGCGGTTGCGTTGGACGCCAGCGCGGATCGCCGGGCGGTTGCGCCACGAGTTCGACAAGTGCTATGAGCGCAACCTCTGCGCGGAGACGATCTACGAGTGGATCTACTCCGATGACGCGCCCGCGGATCTGCGCACGCTGCTACCCCGAAAACGCCGCCAGCGCGGGCAATGCGACCGTCGGGGCAAGCGCGCCGGCGTCGGCAAGATCCCTGAGCGCGCAGGGATCGAGGAGCGCCCCGAGGCCGTCGAGGACCGCGCTGAGGCGGGGCATTTCGAGGGCGATACCGTGATCGGCAAGCAGGGCGGCGCCGCGGTCCACACCGAGGTTGAGCGTCAGAGCCGGTACATGATCGCTCGCATCATCCCGAACAGGACCGCTGAGGAGACGCTCGCGGCGATGCTCGCGATCTTCGGCGAGATCCCCGAGGAGCTACGCAAGACACTGACGCTCGACAACGGCACCGAGTTCGTCAAGCACATGGAACTGCACGATCTCATCACCACGTACTTCGCTCGCCCCTACCACTCCTGGGAACGCGGATCAAACGA
>JBEKRJ010000237.1:0-7046 GCA_049518835.1 Solirubrobacteraceae bacterium | reverse complement strand
TGAGGTGCGGGATGCCTGCGCGGTACGGTTGTACAAAAAGGCACACCGGCCCGTGAGGAGAGGCATGGCGAGTACCCAAGCAGCAGTTGCCAGCGGCGCACAGACGCTGCAGGAGCAGGCCAAGCGCCACCTGTGGATGCACTTCACCCGGATGTCGGCCTATAGCGACGCCGACGTGCCGATCATCGTTCGCGGCGAGGGCTGCTACGTGTACGACGAGCACGGCAACCGCTACCTCGACGGGCTCTCGGCGCTGTTCTGCGTGAACATCGGCCACGGCCGCGCGGACATCGCGCAGGCCGGCGCCGATCAGGCCAAGCAACTGGGGTTCTTCACCAACTGGTCCTATGCGCATCCACCCGCGATCGAGCTCGCCGCACGGATCGCGTCGCTGGCCCCCGGCGACCTCAACCGCGTGTTCTTCACCAGCGGCGGCAGCGAGGCGGTCGAATCCGCGCTGAAGCTCGCGCGCCAGTACCACAAGCTGACCGGAAGCCCCAATAAGCACAAGCTGATCGCACGCGAGATCGCCTATCACGGGACGAGCTTCGGGGCGCTGTCGGCGACCGGGATCACGGGCCTGCGCCAGCCGTTCGAGCCGCTCACGCCGGGCGGCTGCCACGTGGCGAACACGAACGTCTACCGGCTGGCGCAGGGCGTGAAGGAGTCTGATCTGGTCGAGGCGATTGCCGAGCGGATCGAGTTCGAGGGCCCCGATACGGTTGCGGCGGTGATCCTCGAGCCGGTGCAGAACGCCGGCGGCTGCTTCACGCCGCCGGAGGGCTATTTCGAGAGGGTCCGCGAGATCTGCGATGAATACAACGTGGTGATGATCTCCGACGAGGTGATCTGCGCGTGGGGGCGGCTCGGCGAGTGGTTCGGCGCCGAACGCTACGGCTATCAGCCCGACATCATCACGACTGCCAAGGGCCTCACGAGCGCGTACGCGCCGATGGGCGCGGTGATCGTCTCTGACCGTCTCGCGGCGCCGTTCATGGACGGACTGCACAGCTTCGCGCACGGCTTCACCTTCGGCGGGCATCCGATCTGCGCCGCGGTCGCGCTCGCGAACCTCGACGCGCTCGAGCACGAGGGCGTGCTCGACAACGTCCGGGCCAACGAGGGTGCGTTCCGCGCGATGCTCGAGTCGCTGCGCGAGCTGCCGATCGTCGGCGACGTCCGCGGGACGGGCTACTTCCTCGCGCTCGAGCTCGTCAAGGACAAGGACACGAAGGAGTCCTTCTCCCACGACGAGGCCGAGACGCTGCTGCGCGGCTTCCTGTCATCGGAGCTGTACCGTCGCGGCTTGATCTGCCGCGCCGACGACCGCGGGGACCCGGTGATCCAGCTGTCGCCGCCGCTGATCGCCGGCCCACAGCAGTTCGAGGAGATCGAGTCGGTGTTGGCGCCCGTGCTCGCCGAGGCGGGCGAGCGAATGCACGTTCACACCGGCTAGGCCAGGATGCTTTCGGTACGCGACCTGCTCAAGGATGTCGAGGTGCGCGTGCTCGCCGGCGCGGCGGGACTCGACCTGCCCGTCCGCTGGGTACACATATCGGAGCTGCTCGACCCGACCCCGTGGCTGTCGGGCGGCGAGCTGCTGCTGACGACCGGGATGCAGCTCGACACCGCCGACCAGCAGCGCGAGTTCGTCACCCGGCTCGCCGACCACCACCTCGCGGGGCTCGGGTTCGGGACCGGGTTCAAGCACGCGGAGGTGCCCGAGCCGCTGCTCGAGGTCGCCGCCGAGCGCGATTTCCCGGTGCTCGAGGTCCCCTACGAAGTGCCGTTCATCGCCGTCACCGAGGCGGCGTTCACGCGCCTGGTCAACGAGCAGTACGCGGTCCTGCGCCGCGCGCTGGCGGCGCAGGAGCGGCTGGAGCGGATCGTGCTGTCCGAGCGCGGGCTCGAGGCGCTCGTCGCTGCGCTCGCGACCCTGATCGGAGCCGCGGTGCTGGTGTTCGACGCTCGCGGCGAGCCGCTCGTGCAGCGCGCCTTCCGCCGTCCGCTCGACACGGGGACGCTGGCGGTGCTGCAGGGCGAGGTCCGCGACCGCGCGCGGCGACGCGACGCGCGCGCGTTCATGCCCTCGGTGCAGGACGGCAGCCGCGGCCTCGCGCTGCCGGTCGCCGCCGACGGCCCGCCGCGGCCGGGGGCGCCGGGCGGGGCGCGGATCCCCGAGGCGTGGCTGGTCGCGGTCAAGGACACCGGTCCGCTATCGGACTTCGACCGCCTGACGCTGCACCAGGCGGTGATGATCGTCGCGCTCGAGCTGCTGCGCAGCCGGGTGGCGGGCGACACCGAGCGGCGGCTCGCCGGCGATGTGCTGTCGGCGGTCGTGCGCGGCGAGCTCGGCGGTCCCGAGCTCGCGCGGCGGCTGGAGCCGTTCGGGCTCTCGGAGCGAGTCGCGGCGATCGTCGCCGAGCGCCCGAACAACGGCCGCGGCTCGCCGGCGCCCGTCGAGGAGGCGCTGGCGGCGGCGCTGCGCGACGAGGCGGCCCCCGGGCTCGTCGCCTCGGCCGGGTCGGCGACGTGCGCGCTGGTGGAGGGGATCGCCGAGGACGACCTGTTCGCGCTCGCCGAGCGCGTCGCGGCGCGACTGTGCGACGACGTCAGCGACGCGGTGCGGGTCGGGGTCGGGCGCGCCGTCCCGGGTGCCGACGCCAGGCGCAGCTTTCACGAGGCGCGCTGCGCGCTCGAGGCGGTGTCGCTGGGCGTCTCGCCGGCGCTGGCGGCCGCCGGCAACGGCTCCAGGCCGCGGCAGGTCGCGACCTACCGGGACCTCGGCTCCTTCCAGCTGCTGCTATCGCTCCAAGACGACGAGGCGCTGCGGCTGTTCTGCGACTCGATCCTGGGGCCGATCGAGCTCAGCGAGGGCCACTATGGCGGTGAGCTGATGCGCTCGCTGGAAGCGTTCATCGAGGAGAATGGACAGTGGGAGCGGGCCGCACGCCGGCTCTTCTGCCACCGTCACACGCTGCGCTACCGAATCCGGCGAGTCGAAGAGCTGACCGGCCGCAACCTTGGCAGCGCCCGCGATCGAATCGAGTTCTGGCTCGCGTTACGAGGAAGGGAGCTGGTGAGATGAAGGTCGGTGTTCCCACCGAGGTCAAGACCGACGAATACCGCGTCGCGCTGACGCCCGCCGGCGTGCGCGAGCTCGTCGACGCCGGGCATCAGGTGTACGTGCAGGCCGGCGCCGGCCTCGGGTCGGCGATCGAGGACGCTGCCTACGCCGCCCAGGGGGCGGTGATCGTGCCCGACGCCGAGGCGGTGTTCCGCGAGGCGACGCTGATCGTCAAGGTCAAGGAGCCCCAGCCCGAGGAGGTCGCGCGCCTGCAGCCGCGCCACACGCTGTTCACCTACCTGCACCTCGCCGCCGAGGGGACGCTGACGCGCGGGCTGATGGAGTCCGGCGCGACCTGCATCGCGTACGAGACGGTCGAGGACGCGCGCGGCCGGCTGCCGCTGCTGGCGCCGATGTCCGAGGTGGCGGGCAAGCTCGCGACGCAGGCGGGCGCGTTCATGCTCGAGCGGCCGCTGGGCGGCCGCGGGATCCTGCTGGGCGGCGTGCCCGGGGTCGCGGCCGCGAACGTGATGGTGATCGGCGGCGGCGTCGTCGGGATGAACGCCGCGTTCATCGCGCTGGGGATGGAAGCGACCGTGTACGTGTTCGATCGCAGCATCGACCGTCTGCGCGAGCTCGACATCGCGTTTGGAGGGCGCGCGGACACGTGCTTTGCGTCGACGCTGTCGATCGAGGAGCGCTTGCCCGAGATGGACCTCGTGATCGGGGCAGTGCTCGTGCACGGCGCGCGGGCGCCGCATGTCGTCACGCGCGAGCAGCTCGGGATGATGAAGCGCCACTCGGTGCTCGTCGACGTCTCGATCGACCAGGGCGGCTGCTTTGAGACCTCGCATCCGACGACGCACTCCGAGCCCGTGTACGAGGTCGACGGCGTCACCCACTACTGCGTCGCAAACATGCCCGGCGCGGTCCCGATCACCTCGACCTACGCGCTCACGAACGCGACCATGCCCTACGTCCTGCAGCTCGCGTCCGCCGGCGCGGTGCGCGCGACGGCGGCGAGCCCCGGGCTCAAGCTCGGCGTCAACGTCGCGGGCGGGCACGTCACCTACGCGCCGGTGGCCGAGGCCGTCGGCTTGCCCTACGTGCCCGTCGACGAGGCGCTCGGGGTGGCGGCGGCGACCGGCTAGTGGCGCTGGGTTCAGGCTGCGTTGATGCCTTCGTGCTTGGCTGCCTTCAGGATCTTCTGATCGAACGACGAGAGCGTGGAGCCCGTGTGCTTCGCTGTTGCGAGGCAGTAGGCGTCCGGAAGGCTGATTGGGTGTCGTCGCCGGAGGCGCGCCGCTTCGACCCCGATCGCCTCATTTGGCTGGTACACGGTGACGCCGAGGGCAGTGATCGCCTCCCGGGCCGCGGCGAGCTTGGAGACCTCGGCTGATGGGGCGATCAGTACCTCGGTCAGGTTCACGACGCTGACGGCGCAAGCGTCTTGATCGTCACGCCACCGGGTGAACAGCGCACGGGCGCGATCGTGATGTGGGTCGTTGCGGTCAAGCGCTCCGATTAGGACGTCCGCATCGAGGAGCAGTTTCACCGGAGGTCGTCTTCGGCGTTGAGCTGATCGAGATAGCCGGCAGGGTATGTGCCAGTGAGCGCTCCAAACGCATCCTCGAAGGTCGCGGTCGAGCGGCGGATCCGGAGCTCACCGTCTCCGGCCGGCTCGATCGTGACTCGCTCGCCGGCGTGCAGCCCGGCTTCCGCTAGCGCGGCGACAGGGATCGTGATCTGGTTCTTGGTCGAGATTCTCGCCATTCCTTTACTTTATCAGTAAAGGCTGCGATCTCCTCTTCCCCCGTAAGCGCCGGGGCGCCGCGGGCGCGGCGCCCTGCTACGCTGCCGAACGGATGCCGACAACCAGCCAACTGGTCCGTAAGGGCCGTACAGCGCCGAAGAAGAAGCTCGCGACGCCGGGCTTGAAGTCCGGCAAGGGCCGCAAGCGCAAGGTCGCAGCGCCGCAACGCCGCGGCGTCTGCACGCGCGTCTACACGACCACCCCGAAGAAGCCAAACTCGGCGCTGCGCAAGGTCGCGCGCGTGCGGCTCACCAACGGGATGGAGGTCGGCGCCTACATCCCCGGCGAGGGCCACAACCTGCAGGAGCACTCGGTCGTGCTGGTCCGCGGCGGCCGCGTCAAGGACTTACCCGGATTCCGCTACAAGGTGATCCGCGGCACGCTCGATGCAGCCGGCGTCGGCGACCGCAAGAAGGCCCGCTCGCAGTACGGTGTGAAGGCGAAGTGAGGAGCCGCTAGTGCCGCGCCGCGCCGCCGCCCAGGTTCGCAAGATCGAGCCAGACGCCGTTCACCGCAACCGAATGGTGCAGCAGGTGATCAACAAGGTGATGCTCGACGGCAAGAAGTCGGTCGCCGAGCGGATCGTGTACGACGCGCTTGCGATCCTCGGCGAGCGCAGCGGCAAGAACGCGGTCGAGCAGCTCGAGGCCGGGGTCAAGGCGCTCACGCCCGTGCTCGAGGTCCGCTCGCGGCGCGTCGGCGGCGCCACCTACCAGGTGCCCGTCGAGGTTCCGGGACCGCGGGCGCGGACGCTCGCCGTGCGCTGGCTGGTCACGTACGCGCGCGGGCGGCGCGAGAAGACGATGGCTCAGCGTCTCGCCCACGAGCTGCTCGACGCCCAGCAGCAGCAGGGCAGTGCGTTCAAGCGCAAGGATGACATCTACCGCATGGCGCAGGCGAACAAGGCGTTCGCCCACTATCGCTGGTAGCCCGCTCTCTTTTTTTCAAGAGGAACTCTCTTCTGCAACGCGCGCATGCTCGCGGCAGCGAGCTGAGCCACGACGCGTGCTCAGCGCCCTGCCCCGGCGCGGTACGCACGTCAGCGGCGATCTTTGTGCGCGCTCGGCGCCCGGGCCAGCACAGTGTCGATGGTCACGATTGGCCGAGTCGTCCGATGGAACCGAGCGCGTCGTTCGTAGACGCAGGCAAGACCAAACGCGGAGAGCCCCGCGCGGCTCGGGGTTGCAGCTAGGGGGACGAAATGTCGAGATTCGAAGCGACGGTCGTACAGCCAGCGAGTCACGACCCTGCGAGCGGGGACACCTCGCGGGCGCCGGTTGCGCTCGCAAGACAGGTTGACCGGGGAGACCGCGAGGAGCAGGCGTCCGGCGTGGCGCTCGAGCCCGCGCCTCGCCGAGTCACCGTCACGACCCTGACTCCGGTGCTCAACGAGGAGCGCCACGTGCTCGAAACGGTCGCGGCCCTGCAGGCCCAGGAACTCGCCGACGACGCCGAGTTCATCTTCATCGATGGTCGCTCGAGGGACCGGACTCGAGCGATTCTCGCCGAGATGGCGGCCCGAGACTTCCGCATCCGGATTCTCGATAATCCGCGCGGCCATACGGCAAGCGCATTGAACATCGGCCTGCGCGCGGCGCGGGGTGAGTACGTGGCTCGGATCGACGCGCACAGCCGGTATCCGGCCCAGTACCTGTCGCGGGGGATCGAGCGCTTGGCGCGCGGCGATGTCGACTGGGTAGCTGGCCCGCAGATTCCAGTGGGGATCGATACCTGGTCCCGTCGCGTGGCGGCGGCACTGGGGACGCGCCTTGCGACCGGCGCGTCGAATCGCTGGGAACGTGATGTGGCAGGTCGCGACGGTGAGGTCGAGCTCGGTACGGGCGTGTTCACCGGCGTGTGGCGGCGCGAGACGCTCGAGCGCGACGGCGGTTGGGACGAGGGATGGCCGATCAATCAGGACTCCGAGATGGCCTCGCGGGTGCTCCGACGCGGTGGGCGAATCGTGTCGCTACCTGAGCTCGGCGCCGAGTACACGCCACGCAACTCGCTACGTGCGCTCTCGCGCCAGTATCGCCGGTACGGCATGTACCGGGCGAAGACGGCGCTGCGTCATCCCTGGACCGTCCGGGCTCCGCATGTCGTGCTCCCAGGCGTCGTCGCCGCGGCCACGGCCGCGGTCGTCGCGCCGCGCCCGCTGCGATCTGC
>JBEKRJ010000236.1:0-7046 GCA_049518835.1 Solirubrobacteraceae bacterium | reverse complement strand
CTCGGCTACCTCGCGCTCGAGCAGATGGGCGACAAGTCGCTCCTCGCAACGACCGCCGCGTACCTTGCGCGGGCGATCTTGGCGCAGGGACGCGACGAGGAAGCGGCGCGCTACGCGGCGCGAAGCGACGAGCTCGCCGGCGCGGGGGACGTCTCGACGCAGGCGATGTGGCGTGGCGTGAAAGCCCGCGTGCTCGCCCGGACCGCGCGGATCGAGGACGCGGAGCGGCTCGCTCGGGCGGCGATCGCGCTGTTGGAGGCCAGCGACTTCGTCAACCAGCAAGGCGAAGCCCTGCTCGATCTCGCCGCGGTCCTGGAGCATGACGGGCGGCGAGACGCAGCCGGCGCGGCTCTCTGCGCAAGCTTGAGGCACTTCGAGCAGAAGGGAAACACGGTCGCGGCGGGACGGGTGCGAAGGCGACTCGCCCAAATTGCGGTCATCTGAGAGAATCCCCGCGGTGACGCACATTTCGGACTTCGAGAAGCTCACCCTACCTAGCGAGGGTGCTGGGCCGGTAGCGACCGGGACGGTGAAACCGGACGGCGTGGTCGACTGGATTCACGTCTGGATCGTGCAAGCGCGGGGGTCGACGCTCGCGACAGCCAGCGGCTTCGGATCTTCCCCGAATACCGAGTGGAGTGTTCAGACCCATCTGCAGCAAGGCTCAGTAAGCTGCGAGAAGGGCAGCTCCGCGCTCGCGCTGGGGTCGGCCTCGATGACGACGATCTCGGAAACCGGAACACGCGAGTCGACCGTGTTCCACTGGTCACAATTACTCCCGATCGAATAGGGCGGGGCTGGCAGGAAGCCGGTCTGGCGCCCCGCCGGCGCGCGGTCAAGCGCGGTGTAAACACCGCCTTTGTCCGCTGGCTCGGCAGCTGTCGACCAAGTGGCGGAAGCAGCCCGAGATCGTGACCTGCTGCCTGGTCGGTGATTGCCGATCGCGGCGGTTAGCGCCGTCGCCCAGCTCGTGCCGCCGGCGATCGTCGTAACCGCCTGGGCCGGGCAGCGTCGGATTGCCGGGGAAGGTCCCGTAGATGATCGCCCGCCGTTGACCGCGGCGCTCATGCTCACATCCGGGGTACCCCGGCGGGGCCCACGACTCCGGTGACCGCGGGCTGACATGACGGCCGGGTGAACACCGCCGAGAGGCCGCCGCCGGCATACGGCTGACCCAACACCGACTCGTCGTTCCAGCGTTGTCGGTTTCGAGCCGGTAACCGAGCGCGTTCAGGTGCACCTGAGTGCCGCCTACGGCGATCATGAGCGGATCGCCGGACGGCCACAAATTCACGCGCACTGGGTAGGCCTTCCCGGTGATAACGGAACGGAAACGTACGCGAAGCGCGATCGCGGAGGCCGCGTAGCTGCCGGCGCCGTCGTCCGGCCGCAAACTCGTGGGCAGCGTGAAGAGAGGCCACCGAGCTCGGGTCTGTTGCCGGGTGGTTGCCGGTTGGTTGCCATCCTGTAACCCGGCCAGTGGATCCTGCGCAGCGATCGGATCGCAACCCCGCGATCCACCAACCGAAAAACTCGGTCAGTCCGTGGTTTGTGCGCCGGCGATTTTCCTAGCCCTCTCGCGCGATAAGACAGAACCCCTGCCGGCCGGTGCGCCACGCGCCCGGCCGGGCGCGACTCCCTGCCAACGAGGATCGCCACCCCCAAACGTGGCGTCCGTGACCTGTCGTTCTCCCCAATGTTCCTCAATGAAAGGTGTGTAGTGATGCTCCTACGTGTGTTGGCCCGGCGAACGTTGCTGCCGGTGACCGTGACGGCAGTTCTGTTCTCCGGGGGAGCCGTCGCGCAGGCGGCATCCTCGGTGTCGTTGTGCGTGCCCTCGACCCCGAACACGGCGGTCACCTCAGCCAGCAGCACGGGAACGTGCGCCTCGGGGTCCACCGCGGTCGCGCTACCCGCAAGCAGCACGGCGCAGCAGACGCTCATCTCGATCCTGCCCGACATCAACTACCAGGCCTCGGGAATCGACGGCAAGCCCACGATTCAGTTCTCCGGGGCGAACGTGCAGGTCATCAACGGCTCGGGGTCCGAGACCACGCTCAACGGCGAGGGCAACCTTGTCATCGGCTACGACTGCTGCGGCGGAACCCAGACCGGGTCGCACAACCTGCTCGTCGGCAGCCTCGAATCGGACACCAGCTACGGCGGCATCGACGGCGGATACGCGAACACGATCAGCGGCCCGTACGCTTCGATCCTGGGCGGCTTCACGAACACCGCCTCGGGCGGCGAGGCGACCATCAGCGGCGGCCAGTACAACACCGCAAGCGGCACAGTCAGCTCGGTCAGCGGCGGCACCACCAACACCGCGAGCGGCTCGGTCAGCTCGGTCAGCGGCGGCTTCAAGAACACAGCTATCGGCAGCTACGGCTCGGTCAGCGGCGGCATCACCAACACCGCGAGCGGCTCGGTCAGCTCGGTCAGCGGCGGCAACGGAAACACGGCGAGCGGCGGGGGCGGCTCGGTCGTCGGCGGGGAAAGCAACACGGCGAGCGGCGAGGACAGCTCGGTCGTCGGCGGGGCCAGCAACACCGAGAGCGGCTGGTACAGCTCGCTCCTGGGAGGCAACAAGCTCAGTCTCACGACCAACTACGTGACGTGCCCGCCGTTGCCGGGCACCAGCGGCTGCTCATAGCCCGATGTGGCGCGGTGTCTCGGCGCGGCTGGCCGAGACACCGCCCAAACGCCGTCCGTCATCTACCGCTCTTCTTCACAGGTGCTCTTGACGATGGGAAGCCGACCATCCGGCACCCCAAATCGAAAGGCTCTACACAAGCGTTTGACATGAATCTACGGAAATCACTGGCGCGTGTAGCCGTGACCGCAGTGGCGTGTTCCGCGGCAACCGCGGCAACCGCGTCGACCGCGGCCGCCCTCAACCCACAACCGCTACCGCCGGGCTACCCGCCGCCCGTGCTGAGTCAGCGGGTGCGGCTGGCCGGGGTTCAGCCGCTCGCGCCGCTGAGTGCGAGTTCGTCGTCGATGTGTTCGGTTGGGACGGCGTTGGGGTCGAATTCGCCGGGGTCGTTCAGACCAAGCCACTCGAGCATTTCTTGATGCTCGTCGTGGGTTGTGTCGGCGAGGATCTCTTTGAGGTCCGCGTAGCCCCAGGCGCTGCCACAGTAGGGCAAACACATGAATCCCAAACCAGCGGTCTGATCTCGTGAAGCCGGCCGGTTCCCCGAACCCCGTGTACTGCCCGTCGCATGCCGGTGTCCAAACTCCTGGACGCGTGAATCTGGACGAATGTTCGATTGTTCCGGGGCTCACAAAACGTGATCATTCCGCTCGGGTAAGGCCCGCTTAGGCGATGCTCAAACCCAAACATAGGTTCGGGCGAAGCCGCAGACATCGGCGCCTCCCGCCGCCCGGACCACTCAATCTGGCCCTTTCTGGCACGTACCCCTGCCCGTCCCGATTGGGCCAAACCTGGATCGGAAGCCGCCCGCTGAGATGCGGGCGGTTTTCGTTAACCCGTCGACTCAGGGCCCGCGCGCTTACGCCAGGCTTGACCGCCGCGGGTATGCGACACCCGGATCGGTTAGCACGTTGACCAGCGCCGGCCCGCCGCACCCCAGCGCGCGCTCGAGCGCGGCACGCAGCTGCGCCGGTTCGCGCACCAACTCGCCGTGGCAGCCAAGCGCGCGCGCGACCTCGTCGTAGCGAGTCTCGGGTCGCAGCTCGGCGGCGACGGAGTAGCCGTACAGGGACTCCATCGGGTGCTTCTCGAGCGCCCAAATGCCGTTGTTGCCGACCACCGCGACAACCGCGACGCGGTGGCGGGCGAGGGTGTCGAACTCGGCCGCCGAGAAGCCGAACGCGCCGTCGCCGAGCAGCAGCACGACCTGCTTGTCGGGGCGCGCGAGCTTGGCAGCAAGGGCGTAGCCGGGCCCAGATCCCAGGCACCCGAACGGCCCCGGATCAAGCCAGCAGCCAGGCTGGAAGGAGTCAACCACCCGGCCTGCGTATGACACGAAGTCGCCGCCGTCGCCGACCACGATCGCGTCGCGATCCAGCAGCCCCGCGAGCTCCCCGTAGACACGCATCGGATGCAGTGGCGCGCGCGGGTCGGTTAGCTCTGGCGCCTCGGCCGTGCGCTGCTCTGCCTCGGTCTCGCGCAGCGACGCCAGCCACGCGACGCGGCCGGCGGGCACGCCCGCCGCGCGCGTGCGCAGCTCGCCGAGAGTCGCGGGGATCGAGCCGTAGAGCTCGGCAGCGACCGGACGCGGGTGGTCGCGCTCGGGCTCGGCGACGTCAATCGCGACGATCTCGGCGTCGGCCGCGAAGGCGGCGCCGAACCCGAGCCGGAAGTCGAGCGGCACGCCGATCACAAGCGCCACGTCGGCACCGCGCAGCGCGACGGCGCGCGCGCGGGAGAAGCACAGCTGATGGTCTGCGGGCAGGCAGCCGCGGCCAAGGCCGTTGAGGAACACGGGGATCCGCAGCTCCTCGACGAGCGACCGCAGCGCCGCCTCGCCGTGGCCCCAATACAGGCCCGTGCCCGCCATCACCACGGGGCGCTCGGCCTCGCGCAACAGCGCGGCCGCCCGAGCCAGCGAGCGGCTGTCGGGCTCGGGCCCCTGCCGTGACCCTGCCGGCGGCGACTCGCCCGGGGGCTCCGACGCTTGCGCGAACACGTGATCGAGGGGGAAGTCGAGGAACACCGGGCCCGTACGCGGCGCCGTCGCAATCCGAATCGCCTCGTCCACGAGCGCGGGGATCTCCGCCGGCCCGTCGGACGCGGTCGCTGCGAACTTCACCAGCGGCCGCACGAGCGGGACGTGGTCGATCTCCTGCAGCGACCCCTGCCCCCAGCGGAACTGCGGCGCCCGACCGCCCAGCACGAGCACGGGCGAATGGTTCTGGCTCGCGGCGGCAATCGCGCTGATCCCATTGGTGACGCCCGGGCCCGCGGTCAGCGCGCAGACGCCGATCGAGCGCGTCACCTTCGCCCAGCCTTCGGCGGCGAAGGCGGCCGACTGCTCGTGGCGCACGTCGATGATCTCGATCCCCTCGGCGCGAGCACCGTCGTAGATCGAGAACAGATGACCGCCCGAGAGCGTGAACAGCTTGCTGACGCCGTGCGCTTTGAGCCGCCTCGCGATCAGGCGCCCGCCGTGAAGCTGGTTGTCGGATCCGACGGCCACCGACGTGAGTCCTAGCACGGGTCCGGGAGGCGCAGCGCGTTAACGATCGCGCCGCCGAGGATGATCACGGCGAGCAGGTAGAACCAGCCGAGCACGATCAGCACGAACACGATCGTGGTCCCGAACCGCGCGATCGTGGAGATGCTCGTCAGATAGGCGGGAAAGGCGACGTCGACGACGCCGATCGCGAGCGTCGCGCCAACCGCACCCGGCCACACCGCACGCCAGGGGACGCGCCGGTTGGGCACGCGCGCGTAGATCACCGCCAGGCAGCCGAACAGCAGCACGACGCCGATCCCGAGCGAGACGATGTACACCACGTTGGTGACACGCGCGAGGTCGATCGGCAGGTCGTCGACGCCAGCCGTCAGGATGCTCTGAACCGCCGGAACGGCGACGGTCGCGACCATGAACAACAGCACGACCCCGACCATCGTCAGCGCGAAGCGCTTCTGCTCCAGCCACGGCCGCGACGAGCAGCCATAGATCCGCGCGAACGCTGTGTCGAGCGCGCCCCAGAACGATGAGCCAAGCCACAGGCTCGCGAGCAGCGCCAGCAGCCCGGTGCTGGTCGTGGATTGCTTGATCTGATCCAGCAGCGAGTCGAGCGTGTGCTCCGCAGCGCCGGGGAACACCTCGCGCAAGTCAACGATCACGCTGCGCTCGACGGCGTGGTTGGACAGCACCTGCCCCGCGATGAACAAGGCCAGCAGCGCGACCGGCACCACCCCGAGCAGCATGTTGTAGGCCAGCATCGCCGCCTGCCCGGTGATGTTCGCCGACCAGGCGAGCGAAAAGAAGCGCCGGAGGCCGCCGGGGGTGCCCGACAGCGCGTCGCGCGCGGCGCGCGTGTGGCGATCGCCGACGGCGCGCAGCCGCGCGCTGCGCTTGGCAGGATTCGACGAAGAACGATTGTTGGCTGCGCCGTTACGCGCGCGCGACCCGCCAAGGCTGACGCGGCCCACCTTTCGCCGACCGCCCGCACGGTCCGCTCGTCGGCGATCGACCATGTCGGGAGTGTGACGGTACGGGCCGACGGCTGCCAAGCCCAGATCTGGCGGCTCGGTCCGTTAGACTCGAACTTGGTAGGTAGGATCGTCCAGCGGGAGTCATCGCATGCCTCACGTACCTCCCCCCAAACGTCATCCCTACGATCAGTGGTCGCCTGACGCGCGCGCGCTCGACCTGGTCGGCGACAAGTGGACGCTGCTGATCGTCCGCGACCTCGCGGCGGGTCCGCGGCGGTTCGTCGAGCTGCAGCGGGTCTTGCCGGGAATCTCGACCGAACAGCTGCGCTCGCGGCTGAACCGCATGGTCGCCGACGGGATGCTGACCCGCAAGCGCTACCGCGAGGTGCCGCCGCGCGTGGACTACGAGCTGACCGACCGCGCTCGGGACCTGCTGCCGATTCTCGGCGAGCTCGCCCGTTGGGGCTACGAGTGGGCCTGGGGCCCGCCGCGCGCGACCGAGTCGGTCGACATCGGCGCGATCTTCCGGCTGGCGCCCGCGCTGATCCGCTCGGAGGCGCTGCCGACGGCCACGGCGCACCTGACGATCGGCGACGGCAAGTCAGAGACGGTGCCGGTGTCTTACGCGCTGACGGTCTCGCCCGAGCGGGTTGCGATCGAGGAGCGAACGCCCGAACACGCCGACACGCGTATCGCCGGCGATACCGCGGCCTGGGTGCGGGCGCTGTCGCCCGACAACGACCGCGCCGGCCTCGAGATCAGCGGCGACCGCGAGCTCGCCGAGCGGCTACTCGCGGCCTTGACGGCCGGCAACGGAACGTTCGCCGGCTTCGCCGGCGTGACTGCGACGGCATAGCGACCGCAGCGGCGTCGCGAACGCAGCGGGTGGTCGACTTTGTGCCGGATATAGCGG
>JBEKRJ010000235.1:0-7077 GCA_049518835.1 Solirubrobacteraceae bacterium | reverse complement strand
TCGTCGCAGCGGCCGCGCGCCTGCCCGCCGCTGGGCGCTCCAACCTGCGCGACAGCTGCGCAGCCGCGACCGGGCGGCTGATCAGGTAGCCCTGGATCAGCTCGCAGCCCAGCTGCGCCAGCGCCTCCCAGGTCTCCTCGTCCTCGACGCCTTCCGCCACCACCCGGATCCCGAGCTTGTGCGCGAGGTCGATCGTCGCCTGCACGATCGCCCCGTCGACGGGGTCGCCGCGCATCCCGGACACGAACGATCGATCGAGCTTGACCTCGCTGACGGGCAGCTCACGAAGGTGCGTGAGCGACGAGTAGCCGGTGCCGAAGTCGTCCAGCGACAGCTCGACGCCGAGCGAGCGCAGCTCGGCGAGCACGTGGGCGATCCGCCGCGGGTCGGTCATCACCTGGCTCTCGGTCAGCTCGAGCACGAGCGACTCGGGGGCCAGCCCGTTGGCGGCCAGCGCCCGCGCCACGGAGGCGGGAAACTCGACGTCGAGCAGGTCCCCAACGGTCGTGTTGACGGCGACGCGCAGCGCGTGGCCCGCCGCATGCCACTCGCGCAACTGCTCGAGCGCGAGCCCCAGCACCCTGTTCGTGAGCGCGCGTAACAGCCCCGCATGCTCGGCCGCCGCGATCAGCTCCCCCGGCGGTGCGAGCCTCCCATCGGCCACCCGCCAGCGAACCAGCGCCTCGATTGCGACGATCCTGCGCGCGAGCACGCTGCACACCGGCTGATAGTGGACCTCGATCGCGCCGTCCTGGAGTGCGCGCGCAAGCTCGCCGCGCCGCTTGGGTAGCGAGGTCAGATCGTCGGCGGTCGCGTGCGCGGGAGCGTCGGCCAGGGTGCGCAGCCCCCGGCAGGTGATCGCCATCCGCAGGGTGGCCGCGACGAGCGTCACGGCCGACAGC
Organism: Solirubrobacteraceae bacterium; assembly: GCA_049518835.1. Lineage (GTDB taxonomy): Bacteria > Actinomycetota > Thermoleophilia > Solirubrobacterales > Solirubrobacteraceae > Palsa-465. Next base: position 6,175 of record JBEKRJ010000235.1, on the reverse strand, counting down.
GACAGCGCCAGCGGATCGAGCCTCACCCAGTGGTCGTAGAGCAGCAAGCCGATCGCGGTGAGCGCAAAGCCGGCCGGCACGAGCGCCACCGAGAAGCGGGTCAGGCGCGACCGCCCACGTTCGACGTCGGTCTGCCACGCCGCGACCGACAGCACGGCCGCGCCGAGCACGTAGAGCACGTTGCACCAGTCACCCCGGCTGGTCGACCCGCCGGCGAGCTGCCCCGCATGCAGGCAGTCGGCCACCGCGAGCACGACGAAGCCCAATCCGAGCAGGGCCCAGACGCGATCCAGCCGCCACCCGCGCAGCGTCGCGACGCCGATCACGAGGGCCGCCAGCAGCAGATCGCACACCGGGTAGACGAGCTCGGTCGTGACGGCGGCCGCGCCGGCGGTCGCGGACACGATCGCCTGGCGAGTGATCGCCGCCGCGCCTACGGCCGCGAGCCCGGCGCCGGCGACGATCCCGTCCAGCCACGCGCCCGTGGGCAGCTGACGGCGGTCCCGGATCCGGGCGACCCCGACGATGCCGGCATAGCTGAGCGGATAGAACGCCAGCCACAGCACGTCGCAGACCGACGGGATCGGCGGATGGCGCTCGTGCTCGAGCCACAACGCCCACAGCAGGTTGCCGGCCGCAAACGAGATCAGCCCGATCGCGAACAGCGTCCACGGCCCGCGCGCGCAACGCGTACGGCGCGCTCGCAGGGTGACGATCGCCGCGACCAGCACATAGCTCAGCGACCCCAGCCAGTCCCTGATCGCCCGCTCGAGCGCGCTGCCGCCGACGCCCAGCGAGGCGTGAGCGCCAGTCAGCGCGATGATCAGCGCCAGCGCCCCATAGGCGCCGGCCAGCGCTCGCCGCTCGCCCGACTCGAGCTCCGCGGACAACGGAAGCGCCCCACGCACACACCCGCTCACACGGCGCTTATCGACAGACGAGCGCCGCTCTACTCCGTAGTAACCCGCAGAGCGCGGCTGCGGGCGCCCGTGATCGCGGCCGGACGCCCGCGGGTCCCGCGCCGACGACTACGAGCCGGCGAGGCTTTCCGACGCGGCGGCAGGGACCTCGCAGGTCGCTCCCTCGCCGGTCCACACGCGCACGATGTCGCGCATCGAGAGGATCCCGATCAGCTCGCCGACGTCGACCACGAGCAGGTGCCGGAACCTTCCCCGCACCATCGCCGCGGCGGCCCGCTCGAGCGACCAGTCCGGCGACGCGAACGTCAGCTTGCTCGTCAGGTGGTCGCCCACGACCTCGTGGTCGGGGTCCTCTCCCGAGGCGACGGAGCGCAGGATGTCGCGCTCCGTGATCACGCCGGGCCCATGCGCCTCGGGGTCGAACACGACCGCCGCGCCGACGTTGCGGGCGACCATCGCCGCCGCCGCGTCGCGCAACGTCCGGCCCGGACCGATCGTCAGGACCACCTCCGACATACCCTCGCGAACGTTCATCTCACTCCACGCTTAGATTGCAACGGATGTAGCAATCATATTGAGACTCGGTGTTTGTGTCTGCGCCCGATCCGCGTCCGTCGCCCAGAACCCATAGGATGCCGCCCGACAGTGATGCGCGAAGGTCACAGGAGCTCCCGTGGTGCGTAATCGGCCGCTGGTGCAGATGATCGTCGTCGGGGTCGTCGCCGTTGCGATCCTGATTCCGGTTGCACTGCTGATTCCATGGTTCCCCAGCAAGGGCTCGACCCAGGCGGGCAACATCCACACGCTCTACGACGTGCTGCTGATCGTCTCGGTGCCGATCTTCGTGCTCGTCGAGACCGTCATCCTGTTCTCGATCTGGAAGTTCCGGATGCGGCCCGGCGAGGAGAACAAAGACGGGCCGCCGATCCACGGCAACACGCGCCTTGAGGTCATCTGGACGGCGATCCCGGCGGTCCTGATCATCGGGCTGTGCGCCTACTCGTATTCGGTGCTGCGCTCCAACGAGGCGAGCAAGAAGGACGCGATCACGGTCAACGTCACCGCCCGCCAGTTCGCATTCGAGTTCTCATACCCGCAGGCGAGCGGCAAGACAGTCGTGTCACCGGAGCTGTACCTGGCCAAGGACGAGCCGGTCGTGTTCAAGATCCGTTCGCTGGACGTGATCCATAGCTTCTTCGTCCCGAACTTCTCCGAGAAGATCGACGCGGTCCCGGGGATCACGACGACGCTGCGCGTGACGCCGACCGCGGTGGGCAACTATCCGGCTGAGTGCACCGAGCTGTGCGGAGCCGGCCATTCGTTGATGCGCGCGCCCGTGCACGTGCTCACGCGCGCCGCGTTTCAGGCGTGGCTGGCCTCGCAACCCGCCAACGCGGCGCCGCCGGTGGGCACGCCGCCGCCGCTCGCCGCCCAGCCTGGGATCCCCGGTGCCGGCGCCGCGCCAGCTCCCAGCTCGTCCTCGAGCGCGTCGGCCGCGACCACTGCCGCGGTGGGCAAGACGGTATTCTCAAGCGCCGGCTGCAGCGCCTGCCACACGCTCGCGGCCGCCGGCGCGACCGGCACGATCGGACCCGATCTCGATCAGCGACTGCGCTCGGACTGCAGCCTGCCCGCCTCCAAGTCGATCCGCGGCGCGACCTTGCAGCAGTGCATCGAGACCGCGATCACGAAGCCTTATGCATACATCCCGTCCGGTTACCAAGCAGGAATCATGCCGCCTAACTTCGCCACGACGTTGAGCTCGACGCAGATCCAGGCGCTCGTCAACTTCCTCTCGACGATGGCAAAGTGAGCGGTATCTTGAGGTCCTTGCGTAGAGGGAAGGAGACCTGCTAATGGCGACTGCAGTCGAGGCGCCCCCGCACCCGCAAAGGCGCACCCGCGTCCCCCTCCCCGCCAAGCTCCGCGCTCCGGGCTGGTACCGGGCGGCGCTGTTCGACGTGCTCGGATTCGCGTTCGCGTTCGGGCTGACGTGCCTGATCCGGTGGCTGATGCACCAGCATCCGGTCGTCGACGGTCACGCGATCACGATCGTGGCGCTGATCGCGGTGCCGCTGTTCTTCATGGTCGGGCTCGGGACCGCCGACTACTGGCTGTACTGGGCCGCCGGCAGGCCGACGCGCCCCGAGGACCACTCGGGGCACGGCGCCCACAGCTGGCGCGACTACTTTCGCGTGAACACCGACCACAAGGTGATCGGGATCCAGTACACGGTCACGTCGTTCTTCTTCCTGTTCGTCGGCGGCCTGCTGGCGATGCTGATCCGCGCCCAGCTCGCCAAGCCGGGGATGCAGTTCCTGACCCCCGAGCAGTACAACGGCGTCTTCTCCGTCCACGCCACGGTGCTGATCTTCCTGTTCGTGATTCCCGTGTTCGCGGGCCTGGCCAATTTCGTCCTGCCGCTGATGATCGGGGCGCCGGATATGGCGTTCCCGCGCCTCAATGCACTGTCGTTCTGGATGCTGCCCCTGGCCGGGGTGCTGATGCTGATGAGCTTCCTGGCCCCCGGGGGGTCGTTCGCGGCGGGCTGGACGGCCTATGCCCCGCTCTCGACGTCGATGCCGATCGGGCAGCTGTTCTTCACGATCGCGGTCCAGCTCGCGGGCGCCTCGTCGATCGCGACCGCGCTCAACTTCCTGGTCACGATCATCACGATGCGCGCCCCTGGGATGAGCTTCTTCCGGATGCCGCTGCTCGTGTGGGCCAACTTCTCGACCTCGCTGCTGGTCGTGATCGCGACCCCGTTCATCGCCGCGTCGCAGTTCTTCGTGCTGCTCGACACCGCGCTGCACTTCCACTTCTTCGACGCGTTCGTCGGTGCCGGCAAGGACGGAAACGTGATCATGTACCAGCACGTCTTCTGGTTCTACTCACACCCGGCGGTCTACATCATGATGCTGCCGGGCTTCGGGATCATCTCCGAGGTGCTCGCCGTCAAGGCGCGCAAGCCGATCTTCGGCTACCGGATGATGGCGTTCTCGCTGCTGGCGATCGTCGTGCTCGGCTTCACCGTCTGGGCGCACCACATGTTCGTCTCCGGGATGGCGGCCTGGATCCGGATCCCGATGATGATCACGACCGCGATTATCGCGATCCCGACCGGGATCAAGATCTTCTCGTGGCTGGCGACGCTGTGGCGCGGCGTCCTGCACATGGACACGCCGATGCTGTTCGCGCTCGGCTTCCTGACGATGTTCACGGCGGGCGGGATCAGCGGCGTGATGCTGGCGATGATCCCGTTCGACATCCACGTCAGCCAGACGTACTTCATCGTCGCCCACATCCACTACGTGCTGTTCGGCGGTTCGCTGATGACGATCTTCGCCGGCGTCTACTACTGGTTCCCGAAGATGACCGGGCGGATGTTCGACGACCGCCTCGGCAAGCTGCACTTCTGGTGCACGTTCGTGTTCGCGAACCTGACCTTCGGCCCGATGCACATCATCGGCATTCAGGGGATGCCGCGACGGGTCGCCGAGTATGCGGCCAAGTTCGCCGACTGGAACCTGTTCATCTCGATCTGCTCGTTCCTGCTCGGCCTCAGCACGCTGATCTTCCTCTACAACATCGTCGCGAGCTGGCGCTTCGGGCCGCGCGCCGCGTCGAACCCGTGGCGCGCGCTGACGCTCGAGTGGCAGGTCTCCTCGCCGCCGCCGATCTTCAACTTCGACGCCGTGCCGACGGTCGTCGGCGGCCCGTACGAGTACGGCGTGCCAGGCGCCGTGCACGGCATCTTCAAGTCGCCGGCAGACGCGCGCAGCGTCGCCGCCGGCACCGTCTCGACCACGCCCAGCCAGGAGCACCACACGTGAACACGGTCCTCGTGGTCGCCAACGAGACGCTCGGCGGCCAGTCGCTGATCGAAGCCGTTCGCGCTCGCGTCGCGCAGGGCGACACCCGCCTGGCCCTCTGCGTGCCCCAGAACCGCCCCCGCGCCGGGCTCGTCGTGTACGACGACGCCGTGTTCGACGCCGCCCAGGCGCGCGTCGACCTCGCCCTGGAGTTCGTCCGCGCCGAGGGCATCGATGCGCTCGGAGAGGTCGGCGACCCCGACCCGTTCACCGCGACGATCGACGCGGTGCACGAGTACGCCCCCAACGAAATCATCATCTCGACTTACCCGGAGACCCGCTCCGGCTGGTTGCGCCGCGACCTGATCGAGCGCGTCAAGCAGGCCTCGGGACTGCCCGTCGAGCACGTCGTCGCCGATCCCGACACCGAGGGGCTGCCGTTCCACGTCACGCTCGCGGTCGCCAACCGGACGGCCAGCGCCGACGAGCTGTTCGACGCGCTGAAGGCCAAGGCGCAGGCGGAAGCCGCCAAGCAGCGCGGACGCCTGTTCCTAGTCGTCGTGCCGCAGGAGGGCGGCGACGGCCAGGCTGCCAGGCGCGCGCGGACGAGGCTGAAGCTGATCGTCGAGCGTCTGCGCGGGGCGGGACTGTTCGCAGCCGGGACGATCGGCGATCCAGACCCCTACACGGCGATCATGAACGCGCTGCAGTACTTCCGTGTCGACGACATCGTGATCTCGACGCTCGCTGAGACGAAGTCCGGCTGGATGCGCACGCACCTGATCGAGCGGGTGCGGGCCGCGACCAGCAAGCCCGTCGAGCACGTCGTCCACCAAGACACGACGACCGCTGTCGCCTAGGGTCCCTAGTCCAGAGGAGGAAGCCCCGGATGGAAGCAGCAGCCCTCGCGCACGCCGAGCACCACGGTCCGCCCCCCGCCCACCGCTCCTCGCGCGTGCACGCGCCGACGCTCGGGATGCTGCTGTTCATCATGTCCGAGGTGATGATCTTCGGGGCGTTCTTCACCGCCTACTTCTTCATCCGGATCGTTTCCCACAACCCGTGGCCCGCGCACGGCACCAAGCTCCCCGAGGACGTCGCCGGCGTCAACACTGCAATCCTGCTGTCCTCGTCGCTGACGCTCCACTGGGCCCTGACGTCGATCAAGAACGGCAACCGGTTCGGCCTGAAGGCGGGGATGCTGTCGACGTTCCTGCTCGGCCTCGCGTTCCTGACGATCCAGATCAACGAGTACGTCCATATCGGCTTTGCGCCCCGCTACTCCGCGCAGTCGACCGTCTTCTACGCGCTGACGGGGCTGCACGGCGCGCACGTGTTCATCGGCCTGTGCCTGCTGCTGATGGTCACGATCCGCGCCTTCCGCGGTCATTACTCGCCCGAGAGCCACGCGGGCATGGAGGTGCCGGGGATCTACTGGCACTT
>JBEKRJ010000234.1:0-7085 GCA_049518835.1 Solirubrobacteraceae bacterium | reverse complement strand
AGGCGCAGCGACTGGGAGAGGCCGCCGAGACGCTGTTGGAGGCTCGACGCCCCAACATGGCTCGTGTGCTCTCACCCCGCGAGCGGGTCGTCGAGGGCGTGGCCGCGGCTGGGTTTGTCGCAGCCGCGAGCGCGCTCGCAGCGACGGCCACGCCAAACACGAGCGTTCGGGTCGGCCCGGCACTGGCGCTTCTGGCGACCTTCGTGCTCCTTGCGCGGGTGCGAATCGCGGTCGGTGCAGGGTTCACGGCGCCAACGCAGCTCGCGGTGGTGCCGCTCCTGCTGCTGCTCCCCCCTGGGCTGGCGCCGGCCCTGGTCGGCCTCGCGCTCCTGCTCGACTGTCTCCTGGACACCGTGGTGCGCCGGCGACCTTTCGAGCGTGCGCTAAGCAGTCTGGCGGATGGATGGTACGTCGTCGGGCCGGCGCTGCTGCTGGCTGTGACTGCGCCCCGGGGCGCGCTGGGGCATACGGGGCTGGCACTGTGGCTGGCTGCCCTTGGCCTTCAACTCGTGGGGGAGCTGATTTCATCGACGATCCGCGAGGAGCTAGGTCGAGGTGTGTCCGTGCGACAACACATCGCATCGATTTGCCAGGTCTGGATCATCGACGTGCTGCTGGCCCCGGTTGGCCTTCTGGCCGCCTTCGCCTCGCAGGCGCGGCCCTACGCGTTCCTGCTCATCTTGCCGCTCGTGGCCGGTTTTTCAGTGTTCGCGCACGACCGAGCCCGGCGGATCGACCGCGCTTACGCGCTCGTGGACGATCTGCATCGCGAGCGCGACGCTGTGCTTGCGTCCCAGCAGGAGCTCCGCGAGTCGCGGGTCAGGCTCGTTCAAGCCGCGGATGTCGAACGGCGGCGAATCGAGCGCGATCTGCATGACGGCGCCCAGCAACGCTTGGCCGGTTTGCTGCTGAAGGCACGGCTGGGACGGCGGGCCCGCCCCGGGGATGTCGAACCGGTGCTGGACGACCTCGAGCAGGGGCTCGCGATCGCGTTGTCCGAGCTGCGGACGCTGGCGGCCGGGATCCTCCCGCCGGTGCTTTCCGACCATGGGCTTCCCGCCGCGCTGGAGGAGCTGGCATCGACCGCGCCGATCCCGCTCGTCGTGCGAGCCGATGGGGTCGGCCGACTCCCCGCCCACATCGAGCAAGCCGCATACTTCGTCGCTGCCGAAGGGCTCGCGAACATGATCAAGCACGCACGAGCCACGAAAGGGTCCGCCCGCATCGCACAGGACAACGAAACGCTGATCATCGAGATCGCCGACAACGGCATCGGCGGAGCCAATACTGCAGCGGGAAGCGGATTGAGGGGCCTCAACGACCGCGTCGGGGCATTGGACGGACTTCTGCAATGTGACAGCCCGCCGGGCGGCGGGACGGTCGTACGCGCGGAGATTCCGTGCGCATCGTGATCGCTGAAGACGATGCCCTCTATCGCGAGGGGCTCGCGCGGCTCCTTAGTGAGGCGGGTTTTGATGTCGTCGGGCAGGCGCGTGACGCTCCGGACCTCGAGCGCAAGGCCGCGGGTCATCGCCCGGACATCGTGATCACCGACGTTCGGATGCCGCCGGACGGGACAGACGACGGCCTCAGGGCGGCCCTGCGGATCCGCACACGGTTTCCCGAGACGGCGGTCCTCGTGCTCTCTCACTACGTCGCACAACGACCCGCGGCCGAACTCATCGGCACGAGCGCGAAGGGGGTCGGGTACCTGCTAAAGGATCGAGTCAGCGACATCGACCAATTCGTCGAAGCCGTGCGCAGAGTCGCCCTTGGTGGGACCGCGCTGGACCCGGAGATCGTCGCGAGGCTGTTGGGGCGCCAGCACGACGGGCCGCTGAACCGGCTGACGCCACGGGAACTCGACGTCCTGAAGCTGATGGCCGCCGGGCACTCCAACCAGGGCATCGCCGAGCGCCTCATCGTGTCCGACCACTCGGTCACCAAACATATTGGCAACGTCCTGCGTAAGCTCGACATCCCAACCACGACCGACGGTCACCGTCGGGTGCTCGCCGTACTCACATACCTCCGCGCCGCCGAACAGGCATAGTCACCCTTGGCCGGATCGCCGCGGCGCTGAGCGGGTTCTCCGCGCAGCGCTGGCAGGTGCCGGCGGTAGACCTCTCTCCACCCCGAAAGTAGACCTCAGTCGCTAGCGCGCGAGCACCCGCAGCCTCATCATCTTCCCGAATCGACGTCGCGAGCGGAGGTATCGCTCGCGCTCACTGTTCGACGGAGGGCCCTTTGCAATGACATATCGCGCCGGAGGATGATGCAGACGCGGGCACGCGACTGACGCTGAGGGGCCAATTCCTAACAGGTCGCGCCAGCTCGGGGCTTTCAACTCTCAAGAAAGGTAGTGGTAGGGATGGCTAACCTGAAGGCAAGATGGGAAGCAGCTGCAAGCGAGGTGAAGATCGGCGCGGTCAGATTGGCGGACGGTCTCCGGTGTGACGATGGGATTGCGCGGGGCGGGTGGCCATTCATTTCGTGCCGCATTGGTTTCCGTTGCCGTCCGCCAGACGAGGTGAATCCGATGAGCATGACTTGGGCGCCGGTTCGTGAGCGCAACTCGACCGTCCGTCCAGCCCGCGCGCGCGTCTTCCGGCTGGCCGCGCTACTCGGATGCGTCGGGCTGCTCGGCCTTGGCCTGGCCGCGCCGGCGCTCGCGAGCGGAGGCGCGTCGATCGCGAGCGCCCCGTCGCTGCTGCTCGGCCAGACGGTATCGAGCGGATGGTCCAATCAGCCTGTCGACGGTGAACCTGGCGGGGAGTGGTGGACGCTCGCGATGAACGGCGGCGATACTGTCAACGTCGACTTTACAAGCACAAACTGTGGCCTGCAGGTCGGGATCTACGCGCCGACCGTGACCGATGCGAACGTGTCGACGACGACGGCGGTAGCGACCAGTTCACTGATCCAGACGGTGGGCGGCGGCCAGTTGTACTCATTCACGGCCCCGTCAACCGGCACATGGCGCCTGTTGATCTACGCGCCGTCCGGCTGGTCCGACTCCTATCCGTATAACTGCGACTCGGCGCCAGTCAGCTACCAGTACGAGGCGAGCGTCACGCCTACAAGCAGCGCCGAGAGTGTCAACGGAGATGCCACGATCGCGGGCGCGCCCTCGCTGATCCTAGGCGATAAGGACTCCAGTGGCTGGTACGACCAGCCCATCAACAACACGTCCGGGGGGGAGTGGTGGACGGTCGCGCTCAATGGCGGCGACACCCTCAGCATCGATTTCGCAGATTCCACGGATTCCGCCGACAACGACAGCGCTTGCCCGATTGCCGTATCGACGTACGCACCCGGCACCACCGACGCAAATCTCCCGAGCGCGCAGGCCGTCGACACCAACAGTGGCTATTTGTACGCGTACTCTTTCACTGCTCCGTCCGCTGGAACGTGGCGCCTGTTCATGAACTCGTCCTGCGGTGGGCCGGTCAGCTACCAGTATGACGCGAGCGTCGCCCCGACGAGCGCGAGCGAGAGCGTCAACGGCGCCGCGACGATCGCGGGCGCAGGGTCGCTGATCCTCGGCAGGACCGATGCGAGCGGCTGGTACAACCAGCCCATCAACGGCGAGACCGGCGGCGAGTGGTGGACGGTCGCGCTCGGCAGCGGCGACACGCTGAGCCTGACGCTGTCAGTGCCGGCGACGAACAACAACTCGAACTACTACAACGACTGCGGCCTGCCGCAGCTGGAGGTATACCCGCCGTCGACGACGGACGCCGACCTGCCGAGCACTCAGCCGTCGCAGAACGTCAGCGGCGACGGCTACGACGGTGCGGTCACGTTCACCGCGCCGTCGGGCGGCGTCTGGCGGGTGTTCCTCTACGGCTGCGCGACGATGAGCTACATGTATGAGGCGAGCGTCGCGGGCAGTGGTTCGGGCGGCTCGGGCGGCTCGGGCGGCTCGGGCGGTTCGGACGGTTCGGACGGTTCGGGCGGTCCGGGCGGCTCGGGCGGTCCGGGCGGCTCGGGCGGTTCGACCCCGTCGTCGATTACGTCGGGACACCGATGCGTCGTGCCGTCGTTGATCGGAGACTCGCTCGCGGCGGCCAAGAAGGCGCTGACCCGTTCACGCTGCCGGATCGGGAAGGTCACCGAGCCGCGGCACGGGCGCGGCAAGCTGCACGTGGCCTCGCAGTCGCGCCGCAAGGGCAAGCGGCTACCGTCGGGAACGCGGGTTGCCGTCACACTGGGCACGCAGGGACCATCGCCGCGCTCAGCGGTCGCTTGAGAGGGACCTGGCGAGTCTCGCCAGGCAGCCGCCGATGGCTAGACATCCAGGCCCGAGCCGAGAATGCGACTCGACGGCGTTGCCACGACTCGGAGCGTCTCAGATCCGCCGCCCGCCCCAGGTGGGTCGATCCCGAACTCTGCGAGCGGCGTCGCGGCGAGCGCCGTTCTCGCCGACCCGCTCCGGTACGCCCGCGCCGGCGACGAACAGCAGCCCGACGAGCGCGATCGGCGCGGCGCTGCACCGCTCCCGCGACCTCCACGACCCGGAGCAAGCCCCTCGATGCGCACCGCCGACGAGATCCCCATCCAACTTACCCGGTGTCGCTTGTGTCGGGTGGTGCAGTTGTCCACCTTTGGGGGATTTGCGGGGCCGGCGATCGCCGCGATGCTCCCCACAGAGATCAACCGAACCCAAGGCAACTCGCCCAGAGGTTTCATCTACCGCCCGGAGGAATACCATGTCGCACACAACCACCACCACCGACGCCGACCCGTTCGTCGCCCCGAACGAGCCCCGACGCGTACTCGATCAGATCCGCGAAGGCGGCCTTCCCGCCCTCGTCTCGGTCGCGAAGGCCGACAAGCCGCTCGCCTACGCCGCCGCCAGCACCGTCGCGCTGCTGATCGCCGGCCTTGGCCCACAGGCGAACACGACCAGTTCGGTCAGTGTCGGCCCGATCGCGGTCGGCCAGGTCACCACCCACTCGGCCATACCCGGCTGGACCTTCGTCCTGCTCGCGCTGATCGCCGGCACCGGCCTGGTCCTGTCGCTGCGCTCGAACGACCACAGCTGGCTCAGGCTGACCCGTGTCGCCGCCGGCGTCAGCATCGCCGCCAGCTTCATCACCTACCTGCAGATCATCGCCCAGTCCGCCCTCGGACTCGGCGGCGTCGGCTGGGGCTTCGTGATCGGACTGGCCGCCGGCTGCATCCTCGCAATCTCCACGCGCATCCTCGCCCACCGCACCGCACAGCCGACGTAAAGCGGTTGGTGAGGCTCATCTGGAGGGTCGGCCGGAGGATTGAAGACGGTGCCGTTGCGCGACCGCGCTTGCGGTACACAAGCCCGGAGATCCCGGCCTGCGCCATCAGCCGCTCGACCCGCTCAAACTGGCTGAAGGCCACCATCGGCTACGGTGTTCGTCGTCGCCACACGGGTTGATCAGGTCGGCGCACGACGGCGCCTGCCTATCATGTGCGCGCTTACGCGAACGCGCGAACGATCAGGGGGCCTATGAATAGCCGGCGGGTATTGACGATTGTTGCGCTGGTCACCGGGCTCACAGCGCTCACCGTGCCAGCTGCGACCGCGCAGGTCGACGGCTGGCAGCTCCAACCAGACGGAGGACCAGCGGGCACGGGCGGCCAGTTGGACGGCGTGTCGTGCACATCGGCTACGGCATGTACGGCGGTCGGCATGTACGAGGAGGGCCCCGACATCGAGGTTGCGCTTATCGACCACTGGGACGGCGCTACGTGGACGCCAGTACAGGAGGGACCGTCGGGACAGAACGCGCAGTTCGAGGCGGTGTCGTGCGTGTCTTCGGTCCGGTGCATGGCCGTCGGGTTCTACCAGCCGCTTCCTGCGGGCTCCTTCCAGCCGATCGCTTACCAGTGGAACGGGTCCTTGTGGAGGCGGCTGGGACCGCCCGCCGCCTTGATGGACGGGGTGTCGTGCACTGGGCCGACAGCCTGCGTTGCGACCGGTGAGGCGCTCAGCGGAGGCGTTGAGCGGGCGAGGGCCGAGGCTTGGAACGGCACCCGCTGGTCGCTGATGCGGCTCCCGTGGCCAGCGAACGCCGCCGGCGGTCTCGGTGGGGTATCTTGCTCGGCCGCCAACGCCTGCACTACCGTTGGCGCCGATAATGGGCGAGCCCTCGCCATGCGCTGGAACGGCCATCGCTGGAGGGCGCAGACGACCCCTCGCCTCGCCGTCCAAGGGCAACTCGCACAGGTCTCGTGCGTGTCGGCGACGGAATGCTTCGCCGTTGGCTCCGACCGCGGCGGGCTGGCCGAGCGATGGGACGGCCGGCGGTGGAACATCATGCGGGCCGGGTTCGGCGGCATGAAGTTTGGGCTCAGCGGTGTCTCGTGTCTCTCGAGGACGTATTGCGTCACTGTTGCGTCGAGTTCGGGGGCGGGCTCCCGCGGCGCGAGCTCCGCCATCTGGAACGGGGCACGCTGGACGACAGCACCGACCGCGGCAACCGGCGGCGATAGCCTCAACGGGGTGTCATGCGTCGCCCCCGGGGTCTGCGAGGCAGTCGGCTCTGTCAACATGCTCGCCCGGAGTGACGCCGCATTACTCCTAGAGGGCGACAACAACCCCGCGGCCGGAGGCGGGACTGGCGTCGGAGTGGCCTGACTCTGCGCTGTCTCGTGTTGGCGGCTGGATTTGCTGGGCGTTGCAGGCTCCGAATCATCCCTTGAACTTTCGGCGCCCGCCGGACCCGCCAGCCGCGCTCGAGCGGACGCCGTCGAGGCGACTCCTCTTGTTCAGATCCAACGAATCGCGGGGCTCGGACAGGCGAACAATCTCACATTGGAGCGTTTGTCGTCGCGCGCGCTTGTTGATCAACTGCACGGCCGGGGGTGTATCCCGGCGACCGCGATCAGCCAGCCGCGGACGGGATGCGACATCGTGTATGAGCCGCTCCAGGTGCGACAGCCAAACACGTGGTCTCGCGTGATGAGCGAGATCACGAGGATCGTTGCGGACGTCGGGTTCTGGGTCGTGACGCGGCCGCGGAACGAGACCGACTTGATCCCGTAGCTCTTCTCCTTTGCGACGAACGACGCCTTGCTGCCGCCCACGCCTGGCGCCTCGTAGC
>JBEKRJ010000233.1:0-11330 GCA_049518835.1 Solirubrobacteraceae bacterium | reverse complement strand
TATGACGCGGCGAGCGGCACCGGGCCTAGCACCGGAATCGTGTCCGTCAATTGCGCCGGCGAGTCAGCCACGGCGGGCCCGGGCGGCACGCCGGAGCTGCTCGGCTGCACGGTTGCGAACCTTCCGAGCGGCGACGGGAGCGTCATCGCTCAGGGCGGATACACGGTCGGCGCGCCGGGTGCCTGCAACGCTCCGGGATCCGTGCTCCAGCAGACCGGGGAGGGCAGCACCAGCCCCAAGACGCTGTTCAAGAACAACCAGGACTACACGGTGATCCGTGCCGCCTATACGAGCAACGGCATCGACTTCACCGACCTCGGGCCCGTGCGAGGAATCTCGAATCCGACCTACCAGGGCAACGCCGGTGACAGCACCCCGATCGGTAGCCAGGCAGGCACCGACGCGCTGCGCTTCGTCGCCTCGCGCGGCACGATCGTCGTCCCCACGAGATCGTTGCGCAGTCCCGGTGAGGAGACGATGTTCATGTCCGGCGCCGATTGCCAGGACGGCGACAGCGACTCATTCCAGCAGGTGTTCTACTCGACCTCGGCCAACGGGCTGAGGTGGACGACGCCCGTGCCGCTGCTCACGACCGATCCGACGTTCTCCGCCTCCGCTCAGCAAGAGGCAAACCTGAACAACGGGACGGACACCCCGCTGGGCGTCTCCGCCTACTACGAGGGGCGCGTGTACGACCCGACGGTCGTGCAGAACTGGGACGGCACGCTGACGATGGTGTTCTCGGGTTACCGGGCCGCGAAGCCGCTGCCTTCGACCGGCGTCGACGCGCTGACGCTCGGCACGAACCCGGCGCTCACCTACACGCCCGGCCCCACCGACCCGGCGCTGTACCGGACGATCCTGACCGCCCCGGTCTTGACCGATCGCTGACTGGCAACGCGTCGCCGGCGCGGTCACCCTCGTCCGGGTGTCGCGCTGGCGACGGCCTGCTCGATCACCAGAATCCGCCTTGGCCGTCAGTCGGTGTTCTCCGATGGCCCGTCCTGCGGAGAGGTCTCGCGTCGGTTGCGCTTGGCGAGACGGTCGCGCTTGGCGAGCCGGGCGCGATCCTCGAAGATGTAGTTGCCGATCTCCTCAGCCTGCTGGTGAAACGGGGTCGGGACTGCGGCGAGCATGTCGTCTCCTGGTGGCGATCGATATCTGACTCGGCCGGCTGCAAACAGGGCCTGTCTTCTTGATCGGCCACGGAAGGTCGAGGTGAAGCTCGGGCCCAGGGCTCTCAGGCGGCGCGTCGGGCGACGGCGGAGGTTCGCTGGACGTCGGCGCACAACGCGTCGACGACATCGGGGTGAAATTGAGATCCTGAGCAGCGACGCAGTTCGGCGAGCGCTTGGTCGCTACTGACCGCGGCGCTGTAGGGCCGCTGCGAGCACATCGCGTGAAACGCGGCACAGACCGCGATGATGCTCGCGCCGAGCGGAATCGCATCGCCGGCGAGGCGGTCTGGGTAACCGTGTCCGTCGTAGCGCTCGTGGCTCGAGCGCACGAGCGGCGCCGCATGGGCAAGCGACGGCGCGGCGGCAACGATCCGCTGTCCGATCTCGGGGTGCCGGCGCACGAATCTCCATTCGTCGTCGCTCAGCGGCCCCGGCTTGTCGAGGATGCTGTTGGGAATCGCGACGTTGCCGATGTCGTGCAGCTCGGCCGCGATCCGAATCCGTTTGACCTCACAGTCGCTGAGCCCGAGGCGCCCTGCCGCGCGCGTCGCGAGCGTCGCGACCTCACCGAGGCGTTGCGTGAGGCCGGGGCTGTGCTCCGCCAGCGCCCTGAGCAGCACGTCGGTGCTCTGCCGGGCGGCTGACACTCGGGCCCCCTTGTGGTCATACATTCGATCGTCGGCGACCCGTAGCGCGTTAGCGGGGGTCGTGGCCTCGCCCGGGAGCTGCGCGACGCCGTAGGAGCAGGCGATCGTGAACGCCTCGCCGGTCTCGCTCAGCGCGACCGCCGCTCGTTGGGCGAGCTGCGCGCCGCCGGCCCGTCCATCCTCGGCGAGCACGCAGAACTCATCGCCGCCGATCCTGTAGGCGGTGCCGACGCCGTCGACCGCGTGCGCGAGACGGCTGCCAAGTCGCGCCAGCAGCGCGTCCCCCGAGGGGTGGCCGAAGGTGTCGTTGTACTCCTTGAACCCGTCGAGGTCGAACAGGGCGAGGATCGCGGCGCTCGCCGGACTGGCGCTGGCCAGCCAGGCCTCGAGGTCGCAGATCAGAGCGCGGCGATTGCGCAATCCGGTCAGCGGATCGGTTGTCGCTTCGATCCTGCTGGCCGCGAGCAGGTTGCCGTTCTCGGCCGCGAGCCGGGCCACGACATCACGCGAGCGCACCGAGCGAGCGTAGAAGAACGCGAACACGACGAGCAGCAGCGCGATCGTCAGCAGCGAACCCAGCCTCGCCTCGCTGCTTGCGCTCGACGCGCGTGCGGCGTAGCTCGCGCTCGCCCGCGTCAGCAGGCCGTCGATGACGTTCATCGCGGAGGTCGCGCGCGCTTGCAGCGATGGAACCTCGCCGCGATGCGGCCCCTCGTAGCTGCCGCCGTAGGCGCCGATCCAATAGATGCGTTCGATTACGGGCTTCATCGCGGCCATCCTCGAAGCGACGGGGGCGAGCGCCCGAGGCGCGGCAGAGCGCTGCAGCGAGACCAGCGACCGTTCAATCGTGCCCTCGTCGGCGGCGATCAGCGATCGTGCGAACGCCGGCGAGCCGCCTGCCGTCGGCGAGGCTTCAAACGGTGCGTTGCCGAGGCTCTGCAGCGCATAGCGCATCCCCCAGATCACCAGTTGGGAGCGACGGGCGCCGTCCGCGCGCCCCTCCAGCATCACGACCGCGCCGGCCGCGCCCGACCCGAGCGCGACGATCAGCAGCGGCACCACCAGCACCTGGAGCGTCACTCGCCTGCGTTTCATTCTCAGGCTTTGATCGGTCCCGCCGGCACGGGTCTTGAGCGCGCATGCGAATCGATCGTCGCGTTGGCGGCCGACCCTGGGAGGATGGCGCGATGACCAATTTCGAAGGCTTCGGGTCGAGCTGTGGGGTGAGAGCCTCGCGACTGCCCTGCGCGGGTATCCGAAGGACCACGAGCGGATCGTGCTGCTGCGTCGCACGGGCCAGCCGCCGGCGCGGCCGGCGCACGTGAAAGTCGTCAGTCGGCGCGGAGCTTGAACCGCGCGACGAGCTGGTTGAGCGTGTCCGCGTTGGTCGCCAGCTCGTTGGCGGAGGCGGCGATCTGCTGAGCGGCGGCGCTCGTCTGCTGGGTGCTCGCGGAGACCTGCTCGGCGGACGCCGACGACTGCTGGGCGACGGCCGCGACCTCGCCGATGCTTTGCTGCATGTCGCTCGCGCCGCCGGCGATCTGCTTGGCGCCGTCGGCGATCTGCTCGACGCGCGCCGCGATGTCGTCGACCGAGGTGCCGATCTGCACAAACGCCTCACGCGCCTGCTGCACCACGGTCGCCCCGCTCTCGGTGCGTTCGGCGCCGTCCTGGACCACGCCCACGGCCCGGTTGGTCTGTTCTTGAATCGCTGCGATCAGGCCTGAGATCTCCTGGGCGGCGTTGTGGGATTCCTCGGCCAGCTTGCGGACCTCCTCGGCGACGACCGCGAAGCCCCGCCCTTGCTCGCCGGCGCGGGCCGCTTCGATCGCCGCGTTGAGCGCCAGCAAGTTCGTCTGCTCGGCGATCCCGGAGATCGTCTGCACGATCGCGCCGATCTGCTCGGACTTGGCGGCGAGCTCGGCGATCGCCCCGCTGACGGCTTCGCTCGAGCTGCGGACCGCAGTCATCGCCTCGTTGGCGTCCTGCGCGGCCTGCACGCCCGCGCGTGCGACGTCACGCGCGTCGGCGGCCGCCTGGGCGGTCTGATCGGCGATCTGCGCCGACCGCGCGACCGCCCGCGCGACGTCCGCCGCGGAGCGCTGCGCGGCGTCGATCATCGCCACCTGCCGCTCGGCGCCCTGGGCGACGTCGCCGACGGCGTGGGCGATCTCGCCGGTCGCCTTGCCGGTGTCGTCGGAGCCGGCGGCGATCATGTTCGAGCTGTCGCCGACCGACACCGCAGCTGTGGAAACCTGTCCGACGAGCTCGCGCAGGTGCTTGACCGCCCGGTTGTAGGCCATGTAGCACCCGAACACGGCATCACGAAACTGCTCCGCGGTCCGCGTCAGCTCGCCGAACTCGTCACGGTCGAAGTCCGTCATCGGCTGCGTCTTGGCGCCGATGTCAACCGCGAGCCGGGCCTGCAGCGCCTTGGCGCGGGCAACCAGCTGGCGCGTGATCACGACACCGCTGACGCTCGTGAGCGCCACCCCCACGCCACCCGCGACCGCGACCGCGAGCTTCGTCGAGGAGGCGGCCGAGCTGCCGGCGACGATCCCGACGACCGCGACCAGGCACACGTCAACGGCCCCGAACGCGAGCACCAGCTTCCGTGCGAACGTCAGCCGCAGGGCCCCCAACGATGTGCTCGAGCCGGTCATGGCATTCCCCTCAGTCGTCGATGAACCCACCACCCGTAGCTCGCCCGCCGCCGCGCGATCTGATCGGTAGTTCGCCGTCGATTGGCCGTCCGATCCACGGTACGAGCACGCCGAGCCTGGCTACGAAACCACCACTATTTGGCGTGTTTCGTAGCCAGGCTCGAACGGCCCTGCGCGAGCGTCCGGTACACGAACGCGCGCGTCTGTCCGGATGCACGTGCGGCGACGACGCGATCGTGATCGGGCGAGAACTGGCACGCCGGGTCGGTGGCCGCCGCATCACCGGCGAGCCGCAGCGCCTGGCAGCGGCAGCCGCCCCAGTCCACCTCCTGGCGCCCGAGCGGGCACGTGGCACACGGCTCCTGCATCCAGCCGGTGCCGCGAAAGCGCGTGAACGCGTCGGACTCGGCCCAGATCCACTCGAGCGGATGCTCGCGGACGTCGGCGAACTCGAGTCCCGGGATCGTCGACGCCGCCTGGCAGGGCAGCACGTCGCCGTTGGGCGCGACGACGATCGCCGTCCTGCCCCAGCCGCCCATGCACGGCTTGGGCAGCTCTTCGTACAGGTCGGGCAGCACCCAGAGCACGTCGACCGCGGGGCCGACCCGCTCGCGAAAGCGCTTGACCGCCTCCTCGCCGCGGCGCAGCTGCTCCCACGTCGGCAGCAGCGCCTCCTGGTTTTCGACCGCCCAGCCGTAGTACTGCGTGTTGGCGAGCTCGAGCCGCTGCGCCCCCAGTTGCAGCGCGAGCTCGAGGATCTCCTCGATCCGGTCGAGGTTTTGCCGATGCAGGACGCAGTTGATCGTCAGCGGAAAGTCGAGCTCCTTTGCAACCCGCGCGGCCGCGAGCTTGCGCTCGAACGATCTGTTGCCCGCGATCAGATCGTTCTCGGCCGGGTCCGGGCTCTGGATCGAGATCTGCACGTGGTCCAGCCCGGCTGCTTTGAGCGCCTGCGCGCGCTCGCGCGTGAGCAGCGTCCCCGCGGTGATCAGCGACGAGTACAGACCGGCGTCGCGCGCGCCCGCGCACAGCTCCACCAGATCGCGGCGCAGCATCGGCTCGCCGCCGGTCAGCGCGAGTTGCAGCACGCCGAGCCTGGACGCCTCGCCGAAGACCCGGGTCCAGTCCTCGGTGCACAGCTCCGCGCGGTAGTGCTCGGCGCCGATCTCGAGCGGGTTGGAGCAGTACGGGCAGTGCAGCGGGCACTGGTAGGACAGCTCCGCGATCAGCGTGTACGGCCTAGGCGCCATCGACCACGAGTCCCTTCGACGCCATCGCGCCGACCAGTCCGCGCACGTCGTCGCGCAGGTCGGCGCCGTCGTAGCGCGCCGACAGGGCACCGGCGAT
Organism: Solirubrobacteraceae bacterium; assembly: GCA_049518835.1. Lineage (GTDB taxonomy): Bacteria > Actinomycetota > Thermoleophilia > Solirubrobacterales > Solirubrobacteraceae > Palsa-465. Next base: position 5,495 of record JBEKRJ010000233.1, on the reverse strand, counting down.
CTCGTCGAGCGAGCGCTCGCCGTCGCACAGCTCGAGCACCTCGGCGGCCGTGCGATTGAGCAGCACGGCACCTTCGGGGACCAGCAGCACGTGCTCCTCGCGCACCTCGTCGTAGCGAAGTCGCGCGCCCGTCGCCAGGCGCGGCCGAGTCATACGGCGGGCCCCTGCGTGTCGCCGCGCTCGATCGCGTCCAGCTGTGCCCACAGCAGCTCGGTCTTGAAGCGCAGCGCCGCGACCGCCGCCTGCTGGCGCTCGCGCGTCCGGCAGCGCGCCACGACGAGGTCCAGCGCGTACTGCGCGTCGCGCGGCGCGAGCATGAGGCGCTTGCGGAAATACTCGAGCCCCGCCGGATCGATCCACTCGTAGCGGCGCTCGAGCGCGTCGAGCCGCACCCGGATCGCAGCCGGTCCGAACAGCTCGGTCAGCGACGACGCGACCGCCTCGATCCATGGTCGCTGGCGCGCGAAGTTCACATACGCGTCAACCGCGTATCGCACGGCGGGCAGCACGCGGCGCTCGGACAGCAGCTCGGCGCGCGAAACGCCGAGCGCCTCGCCCAGCGCCAGCCACGACTCGATCCCGCCCGGCTGCACGCCGGTGCCGTCATGGTCGATGATCCGCTGGACCCACACGCGCCTGACCTCCACCTCGGGGCAGTTGGAGAGGATCGCGGCATCCTTGCACGGGATGCACCGCTGGTAGTAGAAGCGGTTGCTAACCCACCGTTGCAGCTCCTCGCGTCGCAGCTCGCCCGCGTCCATCCGGCGGTGAAACGGATGCAGGTGGTGATAGCGCGTCCCCTGTCCCCGCAGCTGCGCGATGAACTCGTCCGCCGGCCAGGCCCCGCGCTCGCCGGTCATGCTTGTCGCCGTCGCGGTCACAGCTCGAACTCGAGTCCGTCGTGGGCGACCTCGACCCCGGCGCGCACGACCGCCGCGCGCTCGGCGGAGTCCTCGAGCAGGATCGGGTTCGTGTTGTTGATGTGCACCAGGGCCTTGCGCGGTCGCCGGCAGCCGGCGAGCGCCGCGAGCGTCCCGTCCGGGCCCGACAGCGGCACGTGCCCCATCTCGCGCGCGGTGCGCGCCGAGATGCCAAGCCGCGCGAGCTCGTCGTCGCGCCAGAAGGTCCCGTCGACGAGCACCAGATCGCTGGTGTCAAAGCGCTCGCGCACGCGCTCGTCCAGGCGCGCGAGGCCAGGGACATAAGTGACAACGCCACCACCGCCGCGCTCGCGAAGCACGAGCCCACTCGCGCCGAGCTCGACACCTGAGCCGTCGAGGTAGCGCGGCGCATCGCCACCCGCCTCGAATGGTTCGACCGTCAGGCTCGAACGTTCGAGCGCCGTCACGCGCTCGGGCTCGAGCGCGTGCCACTGCACGCCGCAATATCGCTCCAGCATCGCCAGGATTGGATACCGGTTTCGGAGCGCGTACTCGACACCCCGCTGGCCGTACACGTGCACCGGCGCCGTCGACTCGCGCAGCAACAGCAGCCCGGCGGTGTGGTCGATCTCGCCGTCGGTCAGCAGCACCCCCGCGATCGGCGGCGCTCGAACGCCGTCGAGCTCCCCGCCGGCGAGCCCCTCGAGCTGCTGGCGCGCGTCCGGCGAGGCGTTGACCAGAAACCACGGTCCCTCGCGTCCACGGATCGCAAGCGACGACTGCGTGCGCGGCCGCGCCCGCACGCCTTCGCGCGCGGCCTCACATGTCGGACAGTGACAGTTCCACTGTGGAAAGCCCCCACCGGCAGCCGAGCCGAGAATCCGAACGCGCACGTGGCAGCGAAAGCCAGACGTAGCCTCAGGCACTCACCGGAGGCCACGCCAGCTTCGCACGCCTACCGGTGATACAGGTACGAGGTGACCTCCGAGCAGAGGTCGACGAACTCGAACTCAGGCTTGATCCACTTCATCGGACTCCTCCCAATTGGAGTACAAGTACGGCTACTTTAGCGAACGATTGCGAGAGGCCAAAATGACAACCGCACGACGATGCGCGTCGAGGTAACCGCCCGCGACCCCGACGCGATCGGCGCCAACCTCGTCGCGGCGGCGGCGGGGCCAAAGGCCCTGGCGCTCGGTGCCCCGCGTCGCGCGCTCGCCGACGCCGACCCTGTCGCGATCGTGTACAGGGACGCTGCCGCGCTCGCGGTCGTCGCGCTCGAGCCTGATCTCGAAGGCCTGCGAACGGCCGCCGCGCGGGCGGTGCGCGCGTGCCACAGCGGCGCCACGGTCGCGTGGGCGCTCGACTCATCGCTGCCGGTGCCGGCCGCCGAGCAGGTGCGGGCGCTGGCCGAAGGCGCCGTCGTCGGCGGCTATGACTGCCGCCGCTGGCGCAGCTCCGGGCCGCGCCGCGGCGTACAGCGCTTTGTGATCTGCGGCGCAGGTGACGACGACGCCCTCGCGTCCGCGGCCGATCGCGCCGCGCTGGCGTCCGCTGCCGATCGCGCCGCGCTCGTCGCGCGCTGGATCAACGCCGCGCGCGAGCTCGTCGACGCGCCGCCGAACGTGATCTCGCCGGCGGCACTCGCCGAGCGCGCGGCCGGGCTGGCGGGGCTGCAGGCCGAGACGATCGACCCCGACGCGGCCGGCCTCGGCGCACTCGCGGCAGTCGGCGCCAGCAGCGCGGCGCGGCCATTGCTGCTCGTGCTCCGCCACCAGCCGCTCGGCGCGCCCGAGGCGCCGAGGCTGGCGTACGTCGGCAAAGCCGTCACGTTCGACACCGGCGGTTACTTCCTCAAGCCGCAGAGCGACATCGTCCGCCAGAAGGCCGACATGGCGGGCGGCGCGGCCGTCGTCGCGGCGCTCGGCGCGATCGCCGAGCTCGGGCTGCCGCTGCACGTGATCGGCGTCGTGCCCGCGTGCGAGAACATGCTCAGCGCCACCGCGATCCGGCCGACCGACGTGATCAGGACCGCTGCCGGCCTGACCGTCGAGGTGACCAACCCCGATGCCGAGGGGCGCCTGATCCTGGCGGACGCGCTGTGGTACGCCCGCCGCGACGGCGCGACGCATGTGGTCGACCTCGCGACGCTGACCGGCGCGATGCGCGCCGGCATGGGCGATGTCTATGCGGGCGTGTTCGCGAGCGACGATGCGTGGCGCGACGCGGTCGTGCAGGCGGGCAACGCGAGCGGCGATCTCGCGTGGCCGTGGCCGCTTCACCGCCGCTACCGGCCGCTGATCGAGTCGACCGTGGCCGATCTGCGCAACACGGCAGGCAGGAGCTTCGGCTTGTCGATCGTCGCCGCGACGTTCCTGGCGCAGTTCGCCGGCGAGGGGCCGTGGGCGCACGTCGACATGCTCGGCCCGGCGCTGCTCGACGAGGATCGCGGCGACGCGTTCGGGCGTGGCGCGAGCGGGTATGGCGTACGGATGCTGGTCGAGCTCGCCACGCGCGTGAGCGCGGCGGCGGCGGCGTGAGGCCGCCTTGACCGTTGACGCCCAGACGCCGCTGATCGAGACGGTGGTGACGACGACCGGGCGCGACGGCGCCGTCAACTGTGGCGTGATGGGGGTGCGCTGGGGCGAGGACGAGCTCGTCTTCTGGCCGTTTGACGCGACCCGCACGCTCGCGAACCTGCGCGTCCGCGGCGAGGCGGTCGTGCACGTGACCGACGACGTGCTGCTGTTCGTGCATGCCGCGCTGGGCCGCCCGCGCCCGGCGACGCGAGCTGCGCGGATCGTCTCGGGTGCCGTGATCCAACGGGCCAGCTGCTGGCGTGAGGTGGTCGTGACCGAGATCACGCCGACCGCGGACGGGATGCCCCGCTCACGGGTGCGCGCCCGCGTCGTGGCGAGCGGCGCCGGCGTCGGCAGCGGCCAGCCGCCGGGGTTGTGTCGCGCCCGGCACGCGGTCGTCGAGGCGTCGATCCTGGCATCGCGGTTGCGATTGCTCGGTGGCGAGCACGTGCAAGCGGAGCTCGCTCGCCTGCAGGAGCTGGTCGACAAGACCGCCGGGCCGCGCGAGCGGGCGGCGATGGCATACGTGCACAGCTACGTCGCGCAGCGAACGTGACCGAGCTGGTCGTCACCGCGCCGGCGCGGCTGCACTTCGGGATGCTCGATCCGGCGGGCGTCGGAGCTCGGCGCTTCGGCGGCTTCGGCGTCGGCGTCGAGCGCCCGCGCGTGATCGTGGGGTTCCGGCCCCGATCCGCAGACGAGGTGATCGTGGGCGGAGCGCAGGCGCAGCGCGCGCGGGGCTTCGTGGAGCTGGCCAGATCAGCGTTCGGGCTGCACGGCGGCGTCGAGGTGACCGTGTACGAGGCGATCCCGCCTCACAGCGGGCTCGGGTCCGGCACCAAGCTCGGCCTCGCGATCGCGCGCGGCCTGGCCGCGCTGGCAGGCATCACCGCGGGGCCCGAGCAGCTGGCGCACGCGAGCGGGCGGGGCGCGCGCTCGAGCGTCGGCTGCTGGACGTTCGCGGCGCCGGGGCTCGTGGTCGAGGCCGGTGTGGCCGGCGCCGGGGCGATCAGCCCGCTGGTGGCCCGGTATCCGATGCCGGAGCGATGGCGGTGCTTGCTCGCGCTGCCCGCCGGGGGCGGGGGGCTGTCCGGGAACGCCGAGGAGCGCTTCTTCGGCCGTCTGTCGGAGCGGCCGACGGCCGAGCCGCGCGTGGCGAGGCTGCTGCTGACCGCGCTGCTGCCGGGGCTGCTGACCGGCGACATCGTCGAGTTCGGCGAGGCGCTGAACGAGGTCCAGCGCGAGGTCGGGTCGCTGTTCGCCGCCCAGCAGGGTGGCGTCTTTCATCCCCGGGCGGCGCCGCTGGTCGATGCGCTGCACGCGTTCGGGGTCGCTGCCGTCGGGCAGAGCTCGTGGGGGCCCGCGGTCTACGGGATCGTCGACAGCCCCGAGCGCGCCGGCGAGGTGGCCGCCCGGCTGCGCGTCGCGGCGGACCCCGGCACCGACGTCAGCGTCGTCGACTTCGATCGCCGCGGCGCCTGGATCGCACGCGACGGAACCCGACAGGCGGCGGCGTGAGGCTGCTGGTCAGCGTCGTGTCGGCCGACGAGGCGCGGCGTGCGCTCGCCGGCGGGGCGGACATCGTCGACGTCAAGGATCCGGCGCAGGGAGCGCTCGGCGCCCCATCGCCGCGGGCGCTATCGGACGTCGTGCAGGTCGTCGGCGACGGTGCCCCGGTCAGCGTCGCGCTGGGCGACATGCCCGACCTCCCGCACACCGCCGCGCTGGCGGCGCGCGGAGCGGCGCTGAGCGGCGCGAGCTTCGTCAAGGTCGGGCTGCGCGGGGTTCGCGAGCTCGACGACGCGGTCGCGCTGATGAGCGCCGTCGCCGACGCGGTCGCGCCGCAGACCGCGGTGATCGCCGCCGCCTACGCGGACGCGGCCGCGCTCGACCCGCCGGCGCTCGCGCCGACCCTGCTGCCCGACGTGGTGGAGCGGGCAGGGATCGCCGGCGCGCTCGTCGACACGTTCGTCAAGGACGGCCGCGGGCTGTACGGCTGGCTGTCGGAGTCCGAGCTGACCGAGCTGATCGCCCG
>JBEKRJ010000232.1:0-7110 GCA_049518835.1 Solirubrobacteraceae bacterium | reverse complement strand
TTCGAGGACGAAGTCCTCACCCGAGTTGTAGTTTCCGCGTCGTGACATCATAAAAAGGGCCGGGAATCGCGAGAAACCCGGGTCGTCGGGATGATACGTCCGCTTCCTGCTTTCCGGCCTGCGGTGCATGGGATTTTGCACTCCATCGCGCGGCATGCGGCCCTATACGCTGCACGGTGATGGCGCGTCTCACAGAGCACGGACTGCGGCGATCGGTGGGCGTTCCGGGCCTGTTCGCGACGGCCTACGGCAACGTCGGCTCCTCGATCTACTACGCGCTGGGCCTCGTGGCGGCGCACGCGCTCGGGCTCACGCCGCTGGTCTTCGTGTTCGCCGGCGGGCTATTCGCGCTCACCGCCAAAACCTACGCCGAGGGCGCGGCGATGTTCCCCGAAGCTGGTGGCTCCTCCTCGTTCGCGCGTCACGCCTTCGACGATGTCGTCTCCTTCTTCGCCGGCTGGGCGCTGAGCCTCGACTACATCCTCACGATCGCGATCTCGGCGTTCTTCGTGCCGCACTACCTCGGCGCCTTCTGGCCGGCGCTGACGCACCCGCCCGGGGACGTGATCGGCGGCCTGATCGTGATCGCCCTGCTGGCGTGGCTGAACATCCGCGGGATCGGCGAGTCGGCGAACCTCAACCTGGTGCTCGCGGTGCTCGACCTCGCGACGCAGTGCCTGATCATCGCGATCGGCGCGTTCCTGGTGCTCAACCCGTCGCTGCTCGTGCACCAGGTGCACCTCGGCACGGTCCCGACCTACAGCCACGTGATCTTCGCGCTGTCGCTCGCGATGCTCGCTTACACCGGGATCGAGACCGTCTCCAACATGGCCGAGGAGGCCCGCAATCCCGGCCGCGACGTGCCCCGCGCGGTCAACATGATCCTGGTCGCGGTGCTCGGCGTGTACGCCGGCATGACCGTCGTCGCGCTGTCGGCGCTGCCCGTGCTCGGCCACGGTACCCACGCCTACACGCTGCTCGGCGAGCCGCCGGCGCAGCACGGCTACCAGAACGACCCGGTGCTCGGGATCATCGAGCATCTCGGGCTGGCGACCACGTTCACGCACATCCTGCGCTACTACGTCGGGATCCTGGCGGCGACGATCCTGTTCATCGCGACCAACGCCGGGCTGATCGGGATCTCGCGGCTGTCGTGGTCGCTGGCCGAGCACCGCCAGCTGCCGGCGCTGTTCGCGCGGCTGCACAAAAAGCACCGCACGCCGTGGTTCACGATCGTTGTCTTCTCGACGTTCGCGGGCGTCCTGCTGATCCCGGGGCAGACCGACTTCCTCGGCAACCTGTACTCGTTCGGCGCGATGCTGTCGTTCACGACCGCGCACGCGTCCGTGATCGCGCTGCGCGTCAGCCAGCCCGACCTCGAGCGGCCCTACCGGATGCCCGGCAACGTCCGGATTCGCGGCGCCCAGATCCCGATCACCGCGGTGATCGGCGGGATCGGCACGTTCGCCGCCTGGGTGTCGGTGCTGATCCTGCACGTCGACGCGCGCTACGTCGGCAGCGGCTGGATGGTCGTCGGGCTGACCGGATACGTGGTCTACCGGCGGCGGCAGGGTTTCGACCTGACCTCGCACCACAAGATCGCGCACCGCGAGCGGCCGGCGTTCTTCGTCGAGCTCGACTACCGCTCGGCGGTCGTGCCGATCTTCGGCACCGACGTCGATGCCTCGGCGCTGCGGGCGGCGGCCAGGCTCGTCGGCGAGGGCGCGATCGTCGAGGCGATCTACGTGCTGCGGGTGCCCAACCAGCTGTCGCTCGACGCCGGCCTGGAAGCCGAGGAGGCGCTCGGGATGAGCGTGCTCGAGAGCGCCCGGGTGAGGGGCCGCCAGGCGGGGCTCAAGGTCCAGACGCGGCTGATCAGGACGCGCAACCCAGGCTCGGCGATCGTCGAGGAGGCAAAGCGCTCGTCGGCCGAGATCATCTACCTCGGCACCGCCCATGCGCCGCCGTCGGAGCGCGCGCTGGGCCCGACCGTCAGCTACCTGCTCGCGCACCGTCCCTGCCGGGTCGTGATCGAGACCCCGCCGGCGGTTGCCACAACGCAACGGTAGGTCGTGATGCTGGTTTGGGCTGGACGCCTACGCGCGGCGGATCGCCCGGGGCGACGCCGCAGCATCGCCTCGCGCTCGTGCGGCGTCGCCCCGAGCCGCTCGCAGCGCGACGGCCGGCCAGCCCAACACCGGCACACGACCCTCGCCTGGCGCTCTCAGCTCGCGAATCGGTAGCCGACGCCGGGGTCGGTGCGGATGTAGCGGGGCCCGTCGGGTGGCTCGATCTTGCGCCGCAGGTTCGCGATGTGCGCGCGCAGCACCTGCGTATCGTCACCGTACCCGGGGCCCCAGACCGACACGAGCAGGTCGCGGTGGGTCATCAGCCGGCCGCGGTTGCGCGCCAGCGCCGCGAGCAGGCCGAACTCGGTCGGCGTGAGGTGGACCGGCTGCTCGTCGCGGGTGACCGTGCGGCGCGCGAGATCGACCTCGAGTCCCTGCAGCGAGATCACCGCCTCCTCGGGCCCGGGCGCCGTCCGGCGCAGGTTGGCCTGCAGGCGCGCGATCAGCTCGCGCGGGCCGAACGGCTTGGTCACGTAATCGTCGGCGCCGGCCGCCAGCGCGCGGACCTTCGCGTCCTCCTCGCCGACCGCCGACAGCACGATCACCGGCAGCTCGCTCCACTCGCGCAGCCGCCGGCACAGCTCGATCCCATCGATGTCGGGCAGCAGCAGATCGACGATCGCGGCGTCGGGCCGCTGGACGGCCGCGAGATCGAGCGCCTCGGCGCCGTTTGAGGCCGGCAACGCCTCAAAGCCGGCGTCGCGCAGGATCACGCGCAACGCCCGCAGGATCTGCTGCTCGTCGTCGCAGACGAGCACGCGCGGGCGCTCGCGGACCGCGCTCACGCCGGCACCGCGAGCGCCGGCTGCTGCTCGACCGGCAGCGAGACGACGAATGTCGTCCCCTGGCCCGGGAGCGACTCGACCGCGATCGTGCCGCCGCCGGCCTCGACGAAGCCCTTCGCGATCGCGAGGCCGAGCCCCGAGCCGGTCCACGGCTCGCGTGCGCTGCGCCGACCGCGGTAGAACGGCTCGAAGATCCGCTCGCGCTCGGCCGGCGCGATCCCCGGGCCCTGATCGACGACGCGCACGACGACGCGGCCGCCGCTGCGCTGCACGCGGATCGACACCGGCCGCCCGCCGGCATAGCGCCCGGCGTTCTCGAGCAGGTTCGCGAACACGCGCTCGAGCTGCGCCGGGTCGGCCCGGATCGCGGGCACGTCGGGGTCGATCGTGAGACGGATTTCGGTGCGGCCGTCGAGGCCCTCGCGCGCGGCGAGCATCACGTCCTCGAGCGACACCCAGTCCAGCCGCGGCGCAGCCCCCCCGGCCTGGAGCTTGGACAGGTCAAGCAGCTTCTCGACCAGCGCCGCCAGCCGCCCGCCCTCCTCGATCACCGCGGCGCTCAGCTCGCGGCGGTCCTCGTCGATCAGCGACGCGGTCGCGAGCGCGTGGCCGGCGGCGACGATCGCGGTCAGCGGCGTGCGCAGGTCGTGCGAGACCGCGCGCAGCAGCGCGGTCTTGACGTCGTCCGAGCGCCGCAGCGAGGCCGTCTCGACCGCGTCGGCCTGCATCACGTCGCGCCGCTTGGCGATCGCGACGAGCGCTCCGAGCGCCGGCACGACCTGCGTCGCGAGCCGGTGCATGGTCTCCGGCGCCAGCCCGTATGGCACCAGCAGGGTCGCGATCTGCGCGCCCTCGCCGTCGCGCAGCGCCAGCGCGCGGTAGCGCTCGTCGCCGTCGGCGACGCCGAGCTCGACGGCCGCCGAGCTGAGCTCCAGCGCCTCCGCGACGCGCCGGCCGGCGACGCGCAGCGCGGTCGCGGTGTCGGCACCGGCGAGCAGCTCACGCGCGAGCGCGGCCGCGAGGTCGGCCTCGCGGCGCCGGCGCTCGGCCTCCAGCGCACGGCTGCGCGCGAGCTCCGCGATCGCGCTCACGACCAGCGCGACGATCGTGAACGCCGCCAGCGCGACCCAGTTGCGGCTGTCTGAGATCGTGAACGTCAGCGTGGGGGGGAGGTGAAAGAAGTTGAACGCAGCCGCGCTCAGCAGCGAGGTCAGCAGTCCGAGCAGCACCCCCCAATACGCCGATACGAGCAGCACCGCCGGCAGGTACACGACGCTCAGCGACACGACCGGGGCGAGCGCCTTGAGCGCGTAGATCGCCACCGTCGCGAGCCCCACGGACGCACACGCAACCGCGATTCCGATCAGCCGGTGCGGACGCCGTCCGCCCAGCAGCGCCGGTCCCAGGCCTGCGAGCACTTCGCTCAAGCGCTGCCGGCGCCCCCGTAGGAGCCCGGAGGCGCGGACGCGTCGCGGGCGCCGTCGATCTGGGCCAGCAGCGCCTGCGGGCTGGTGCCGCCGACCACGCGCAGGCGCGGCAGCCGATAGAGGTCCGAGCTCGGGCTCGCCCAGCCCGGGATCACCGTCGTCGAGCCGGCAAACCCGGCCGCCCTGACCGCCGCGATCACGGCCGCGTCGTAGTGGCCCGACGGGTAGCAGAACCAGTTGACCGCGACGCCGTAGCGCCGCTGCAGGATCTCGCGGGCGGTCGCGACCTGGTAGTGCAGCTGCGCGGCGTCGAGCGTGATCAGATCGGCGTGGCTGATGCCTTGGGTGTCGAGCTCCCACCCGGCCGCGATCAGGCCGCGGACCTGGGCCTCGCTGAGGCCGCCCTGCGACGGCGGCAGGCCGGTCAGCTGGATGTTCTCGTCGGCGACCCAGCCGAGCCGCCGCAGCACCGGCAGCGCGTTGAGGTACTGCGAGCTGTAGCCGTTGTCGAACGTGATCACGATCGGCTTGCCGGGGCCGAGCGGCACCCCTCGCGTCCGGTACGCCTGCAGCTGATCGAGCGTCACCGCGTGCCAGCCGGCCGCCTTGAGCGCCTGCATCTGCGCCGCGAACTCCGGCTGCGGGACATACAGGAGGGGGAACGGCGCGCCCGCGGGCGGCGGGTTGATCACGTGGTACATGAGGATCGGCACGGGCGTCATGCCCGGCACGCCGGTCGCCCTGCCGGTGACCTTGCCGGTGACCGTGCTGTGGCGCGAGGAGCGGCTTGCGGCGCCGCCGGCGCGGGGCGGCCGGCCCGAGTTGGCGGTCTTGATCGGGGTCTTGGCGGAGTCGCTTGACGGGCGGCCCGACGAGCCGCCGGTCGCGCCGAGCGCGACCGCCGCGATGATCACCGCCGCAACCAGCACTGCCGCGAGGGCGCCGGCGCGCCGCCGGCGCCCGCGGGCTCGCAGTCGCGCCTCGCGCCGGCGCTCACGCTCGCGGGCCCGCCGGCGTGCTTGGGACTGTTGGAAACTCATCCTCTCCGAGCGTATCCAGAAGGACTCCGGCTCGCCGGGGCGAACGCAGCACCATGCTGCTGAGACACCGCGCACGAACAATCGAGCCCCGCCCCGCCGAACAGCGCCCGGGCTTCGAGCATCTCGAGGACGACTGGATCACGATGCTCCGCTGGTTGCATGCAAATCGCGTCGAGTACGTCCTCGTCGGTCCCGTGGCGGACGCGATCCGCGGCAACGTCGAGGCGAAGGGGCCGGTGGCGATCGTGCCGGCGCCCTATGGGCGCAACTTCGAGCGCCTCTCGCGCGCGCTGTGGTCCGCACACGCGCGGCTGCGGGTCGAAGGGACCGCGGCGCCACCCGGCCAGGAGACGTTGCCGGTCAAGCTGAGCGCCGAGAAGCTCGGGGGCGGCGAGCGCTGGACGCTGCGTTGCGGCGCCTACGATCTCGACATCGAGGGGCGGCCGGCCGGCGCGCCGAGCTACCAGGAACTGCTCTACGAGGCGGTGATGTTCGATCCGGCGCCGGACGCTGCCGTCGAGGTCGCCTCGCCCGAGGACCTCGAGCACTATGCGTACGTGCGCCGGACCGGCGTGTCGCCGGAGATCCGGATCACGCGCAACGCGCAGGTCGAGAGCGGCTAGCGGTTGGCTTGCCGGTCCGAGGGTGCGCGCCGGCACCCGTGACCCGGCGGGCCGGGTCGGGCGCCGCCGATCGAGACGGGTAACCTCGGATTCATGTCCAAGCGCGCCAGAATGGAGGCCGGGGGTGCGGCCGGCGGCGTCCTGCTGCTGTTTCTGATCTGGCTCGCGGCGTTTCACGTCGGGCTGCTCGAGCGCGCCGATCGCGCGGTCTTCCTCGGCTTCGCCGGCCTGGAGCGCCCGCGCGTCAACCGGATCGCGAGCGCGGTCGTCGGCCTGTGCAACCCCAAGCCCTACCTGTTCCTGTGCACGGTGGTGGTGCTGGTCGCGCTCGTGCGCCGGCGGCTGTCGATGGCGGTCGCGATCGCGGCGATCCTGCTCGGCGCCAACGAGACCACGCAGCTGCTCAAGCAGCTGCTCGCCGAGCCCCGCTCCGCAGTTGCCACCGACGGCGTGATGTGGGTCGTGACCGCGTCGTGGCCGAGCGGTCACGCGACCGCGGCGATGTCGCTGGCGCTGTCCGCGGTGCTGGCCGCGCCGCCGTCACTGCGGCCGCTGCTGGCAGGCGCCGGTGGCGTGTTCGCGGTCGCGGTCGGCTACTCGCTAGTCACGCTCGCGGAGCACTTCCCCAGCGACGTGCTCGGCGGCTATCTGGTCGCCGGAACGTGGTCGATGGCCGCGCTCGCGGCGGTGTTCGCGCTCCGCGAGCGGCTGCCGCGTGCGCCGGTCGCGGACGCGACCGCGCAGCTGACGGTCCGCGAGGCGCTCCGGCCGCCTGTGGCCGCGCTGGTGATCGCGCTCGGGCTCGCGCTCGTCCTGGCGCTGGCGCGACCGCACTACGTCATCAGCTACGCTCGCGCGGACGAGGCCTTCGTGGTCGGGGCGGGGGCGATCGCCGCGCTCGGGCTGACGGTCGCGACCGGCGTGATGCTGACGCTGCGCCGGTAGGGGCTGGGGTGGGGCGCCGACTTCGCCGTCAGCGGTAACGGCCCGGCTCCCACAGCGGCTCGTCGCCGCGGTTGGCGCCGCGGCTGAGGATGAACAACAGGTCCGAGAGCCGGTTGAGGTAGCGCACGACCTCGGGGCTGAGCTCGTCGCGACAGGCGATC
>JBEKRJ010000231.1:0-7127 GCA_049518835.1 Solirubrobacteraceae bacterium | reverse complement strand
GGGTGCGACGCGAGATCATCGGCAGCGGCGATGCACGTCGGTAGCGCTTCGAAACGGACGGGCAGTCGAGCGCGGTCACCGGTCACCATCGGTTGGCTGTCGCGAACGCCCCGCACACGCCAGAATGTGCACACTCGCTCACTGGCGCTAAACAGTGATAGGATAACTCCAGATTAAACCGCGGCCAGATCCTCTCGTAGGCCACGTCGCGGCGCAGTGTGCGTGACGAATCCGTGCGCGCGAATCAGTGCGAACTCGCTGGTCGAATGGACGCGAGCGATGGCTTGTCGTCTGGCGTCACTTGTTCACGAGTTCCTCACTCGGATGCAACAGAGCAGGGTCGTAACTACAACACTCTTTCGGCAAATGCCTTTACCTCTTACCTCATCCAACTCCCGCCGCGCGAGCAGGCACATCGGGGCGACCGACGGTCCGCAGCGCATCGCTGACGCCGACCAATCGATGCTGTCCGGAGCCATGACGCGGCCTGCCCTGTTACGCTGGGCCACAATCGCGCGCAGCGCGTTTGTGGTCGTCGTCGCCGCCTCCTCGACGATGCTCGCCGTCGCAGTCTTGGCCGTGCGCGCGACACCGGCATATGCCGTCGACAACGCAACGTCATCCGAGGGGGACACTGCCTCGTTCGCGCTGGGTGGCGTCTCGACATCCACGCCGCCGAGCAGCACGATTGGCAAGGCAACCGTCGGTGCGAGCTGCGGTGGCCTGTTTGCGGACCACAAGCGCGTCAACGAGTATCCGCTCGGGAGCGCCGCGACCATCACGAGCATGGCGGTCTGGCTACAGCCCGGCACCGCAACGGGAAGCCAGCAGGTAGAGGGAGTCATCTATGCGGATGCAAACGGGCCCGGAGCGCTCGTGGCGTCCACGACGGCAATCACGTTCTCGAGCACGCAAAGCGCCGGCTGGTACACGCTGAACTTCGCCTCAGAGCCGACATTGGCGGCGGGCAACTACTGGCTTGGGACGATCACCGGTGGAACGGCCAACGCGGCGGAATCGTGTCACGACGCCGGCGCGTCGGGGGCACGTGCTGCGAATGTGAACCCGTACGCGAGCGGGCCGAGCAGTCCGTTCGGCGCCGCGACGTATGGCAGCCAGCTGATGTCGGTTTACGCGACGTACGCCGCAGTAGGCAATGGGCCGGGCGCCCCAACTAACCTTTCCGCTGCACCGGGGGACGGCCAGGTCGCACTCTCGTGGTCGGCGTCCACCGAAGCGGGTGGGGAGATTGCGGGCTATCACGTGTACCGCAACGGCGTTCTGGTCGCAAGCGTTGCGTCGTCGGCGTATACCGATCAGGCGGTGACGGATGGCACTATGTATAGCTACTACGTCCAGGCGTACGACGAGGGCGGGAACGTGTCTCCTGCTTCGAGTACCGTGAGCACGACTCCGAGTGCTCCTGCGACCCTTGGAAGCTGTGCCACCGCCGGGACGGTCTGGTGTGGGGACTTCGGTCCGGGGGACAGCTCCCAGTACACGGAGCTGTTAGGCCAGCCCGCCAGTGACCTCAGCTTCCCGACCAGCCCGGTCCTCAGCGGCCTCCCATATTCGGCTCGGTTTCAGTTGCGGCCAGGAGACTTGTGGACCGACGGCACCAGTAGAATGCAGCTCAGGCAAGCGTCGTTTATCGAGGGCCAGGACCTCTACTTCCACTTCGCGGTGTACATCGACCCGTCCACTACGATCGGCGGCAACTTCAGCAATCCGTGGCGAACGCTCGTCGCTTGGCCGACCACGCAGGACGGGAACTGTAGCCCGATGAAGCTGATGCTGATGAGCACCGACGGCGTTTCTGCGCAACCGAACGGGACCGACAGCTTCGTGATGGCGGGCGACCTGGGGAGTTGCGGCGCCACCGACGTCGACCAGTGGGTGCTGCCAGATCCGGTGATCGGCGCTTGGTACCAATTCATCGTCCACATCAGGTTCAGCGCGAGTTCCAGCGAGGGCATGTTCGAGTTTTGGATGATGCCTCCGGGCGCCAGCGGCTACGCGAAGCAAACGTTCAACCGCGGCAGCTTGAATGGGACACAGGCGTTTGTCGGCAACACGATTGGTCATCCCGGTGATAGCGCGAACCTGCGGCTGGGCATCTACCGAAACCCGGCGTTTGCAACGACGGATGTGATCGACTACGCCGGCGTTCGAGCGGCCACGCTGTTCGCCGCGGCTCAGTGAGGAGCCTCGTCGGGATCGCCGGATGCTGCTGAAACTCAGGGTTTGTGCGGTGATAACCAGACGAACGCCTGGAGTGATTGGTGGCCTGAACCGGGAATCGCAGCGGTCTCGATGGCATTGTCAGTAGTTCCCGGACAGCCGCGCGACGGGATTCTCCTGATGTCTGCACGGCGTCGGCGTGATAAATGTTATTTGATGAGTGAGTTCCGCTCGGTGCTGCCATGACCGCCCTGCGCAACGGCAGTTCGCGGTCACGCGCGGCGCGATCCGAGGCGCCCCTCGAGGACGGTGGCGCGTGCGTGTACGGGTCGCGGTTTGAACTCGCCGGCGAGTTGATTGCGACGATTCAGCATCTGTCGCTGGCTCGGTCGCTGCTCGAGGTACAGGAAATCGTCAAGACCGCGGCGCGGTCGCTGACGGGCGCGGACGGAGCGACGTTCGTGTTGCGCGACGCGACGCACTGCTACTACGCCGACGAGGACGCGATCTCGCCGCTGTGGAAGGGCCAGCGCTTCCCGCTCGACGCGTGCATCAGCGGCTGGGCGATGTGCAACCGCCAGCCGGCGGTGATCGAGGACATCTACGCCGATCAGCGGATCCCGCACGACGCGTACCGCCCGACGTTCGTCAAGAGCCTCGCGATGGTGCCGATCCGCACGCTCGATCCCGTCGGTGCGATCGGAAACTACTGGGCGCGCCCCCATCGCCCGACACCGGAGGAGGTCGAGGTCCTGCAGGCGCTGGCGGACTCGACGGCGGTCGCGATGGAGAACGTGCGCGTCTACGAGCAGCTCGAGCGGCGGGTTGCCGACCGGACCGCCGAGCTGCGGGCGCGCACCGAGGAGCTGGAGTGCACGAGCCGCTCGGTGCGCTCGCTGTACGAGCAGGCCACGCGCAGCTTTGATGCGCTCAGCGAACGCAACGAGCACCATCTCCACGTCCTGCATACGCTTGCGCACGAGGTTCGCTCGCAGCTGGGCGCCGGCGTGGGCCTGCTGCGCCTCGCGCTGGAGGACAGCCCTGCTGTCGATCAGCGGCTGCGGACCGACCTCGACAACGTCGACGCGATCGTCTCCGAGGCAGTCGAAATCGTCAACCGCCAGCTCGAGGCGGAGCGCCTGGAGGTCGGCGCGGTTCAGCTGCGCGTCGAGCTGATCGATCTGGCCGGCGAGCTATCGGGCCTGCGGGCGATGCGGGCGCTCGGCGCCTCTGCCAACGTGCGGTTCGTGATCGAGGAGCCGGACCCGGGGCTTGTGCTCTGTACCGACCGCACGCTGCTCGGACACATCCTGCGCAACCTCGTCGTCAACGCGTTGAAGTTCACTGACGCCGGCGAGGTGCGTGTCAGCGCCGAACGTGACAGTGACGGTGGCGTCCGCCTGGCGGTTGCCGACACCGGCATCGGGATCGCGCCCGAGCACGTCGACCGGCTGTTTGAGAAATGGCATCAGGTGGACAGCGCCCAATCGCATCGTCCGCGCGGGTCGGGCTTGGGCCTGCCGCTCGTGCGTCGCCTCGTCGACGCGCTGGGCGGCCGAATCGACGTGCAAAGCACGCTCGGCCGCGGCTCGACGTTCAGCGTCACACTGCCGCCAGCCGTGGCGCAGCCCGAACCGAACCTCGCTCCGGCTCACTGATTATCCGCATTGCCCGCTGCCGGGCTCGCCGGCTACGGCGCGGCCGCGGCGGCGTCGGCGTCGACGTGCTCAGCGTTGCTGCGCAGAAGCTCTTTCCAGCGGTCGGGATGGACCTGGGCGGGCTCGCTCGAGTCGATGAAGTCGATCAGCACCCGGACGAAGCGAAGCGGGTCGTCGAGGTGCGGGAAATGGCCCGCGTCGGGAAAGATCTCGAGCCGGCTGCCCGGTACCAGGCGATGGGCCGCGACCGCGTGCTTGGCCGGGATGATCGGGTCGCGCTGGCCCCACACGAGCAGGAATGGGATCGCTTGAGCGAGGTAGAGGCGATCGCTGGCATCCACCCGCTGGCCCCCGAGATCGACAATCGTCCTGAGCGTGTGGAGGAACGCGGCGCGCGCCTCGCGGTCCGAAAGCGACGCGTGGCCGCGCAGCACTTCCCCCAGGTCGGTGTGCACGCGCAACCCGATGCGGCTGAGCGCGCGTCCTACTGCTTGACCGGCCCCGAGAACGCGGTCGTTGACCAGTAGTGGAAGCACGAGCTCAGACCCCGGGAGGCTGGCGGCCCTGAGCAGCGGCGTGATGTCGCGACCGAGTCCGCCGCTGCCGACCAGGACCAGTCGCTCGCAGTGCTCGGGGAATTGGTATGCCAGCTGCATGGCCACGCCGCCGCCCAGCGAATGCCCCACAAACGTCGCGCGCTCGTGTCCCAACGCGATCAACAAGTCACGGATCCCGCTGGCATACGCGCCGAGCGAATAGTCCCCTCGCGGCTTGGCCGATTCGCCGTGGCCGATCAGATCGGGAGCGATGACGGTGAAGCGCTCGGCCAGATACGGGAGCACCTTGGCCCAGGTCGCCGACGTCGACGTGATCCCGTGGACCAGGATCAGCACTGGGCCGCTGCCGGCCGCGCGGTAAACCACGCGGTGCCCATGCAGGCTGATCTCGCGCAAGACGTCGTCCTCTGGCGCGTCCGTGCCCGAATTGGACTCGAGCGCCAGCTCCGCCGATTTCAAAATGCGGCCCTCCGACCGGCTCGTGATATTCACTCGTGACACGGATCGCATCGCTGGGGCCCAGGAACGCACAACCGCCACGCGGGCACAGCCAGTCCTCATAGCTCCTGATTTCAAGTGTACTCGTGGACGAGCCGGGGCAAGACCCGAGTAGAGTCGGGTAGAGCCTCCACGCCTGAGTGCCAAGCTCCCGCATTCTTCCTGTGGCCCACACTTGACTTCGAGGGAGCGACAAGGAGTCCAGCGCATGTCGAGGCAGAACAAGAAGCCAGGTCCGCCACCGCAGGAGCCAGGGCCCGGGCGATCGACGTCCGACGCCGCCTTCAACGAGATCCGTCGGGACGTCGCCCAACGTAACGAGCGCGCCCAGCAAGAGGCTCGCAAGCTTCGAGCGGCGCGTGACCGCGAGCAGCTGCTCAAGCGCCGTGAACGGGACTATTAGGGCCGGAGCCGAGGCCGCGGGCCCCGGGCCCGCGCGCCCCGATCAGCAGCAACTCCCCCGATCAGCAGCAACTCCCCGAGCGTCCGTCCGTCTGCAGCGGGCGCACCCCGATTGATTTGACCAAACGTCACAGCCGGTCACCCGGGCCTGTGGGCTGTGACGTTGTGGCCTGCTCCGAGCCACGACGTCACGTGCGCCACGCCCCGCACGCCGCGTAACGTTCTACGTTCTGGCCGCCCGTTTGCCTGAACGGCAACCTACGCGCGCGATCGCCGGGCCTCGGTGCCCGCCGCGTCCGGCAGGCGCAGCCGATGTCCGGATGTTAATCGCGAGGGCGCTAATCCGCGAGCGTTACAGATCGGCTGTAAGCCGAGTCGGCCGTCGATGGCCGGCTGTCGCTGAACTGGGTCGGGTGGTGCGTTCGTGCGTGAAGGTCACGAGCTTTCCACTCTCCTCGTCCCACAGCTTGAGCTTCACCGTTTGCATCGCCTGCCAGAGCGAGAGGGTTGGTACCTTGCGGAAAACGGCGTTCTCGTCGTGCGCCCGCTGGAGGTTGTAGTTGGGAATGCGTGCGTTGAGGTGGTGGACGTGGTGCAGGCCGATGTTTCCGGTGAAGAACTGCAGGGGCTGTGGCAGCCGTAGGTATGAGCTACCGCGCAGGGCGGCGTCGGCGTAGGTCCAGCCCGTGGGGTCCTGCCAGTAGGCATCTTCGAACTGGTGCTGGACGTAGAACAGCCAAATCCCGGCTGAGCCGCCGAGCATCGCGGCGGGTCCCCAAACGAGCAGGAAGTTACCGACCCCGATCAGGGCGCATAGTCCGCCGATGACGACGAGCAGCGCGAGGTCTAGGGCGAGCACGCTGTGGCGCATTCGCGGACGCTGCGCGCGGGTCGCGATGCGCGGTCCGATCATCATCGCGATGATTGGCCCGAGCCCGAACATCACAACCGGGTTACGCACGATTCGGTAACCGAGGCGACCTCGCCCCGAGCGCGAGCGGTACTCCGACACGGTCAGGGTGAGGATGTCTCCGACGCCACGACGCTCGAGGTCGCCGGAGGTCGCGTGGTGGATCGCGTGGTCGTGGCGCCAACGCTGAAACGGGGAGAGTACGAACAGTCCCAAGATGCGACCGACATAAGCGTTGGCGCGTTTGGACGGCAGCAACGATCCATGCGCGCAGTCGTGGAAGACGATGAACGTGCGCACCAAGAACCCGGCCGTCGGTATCGCGAGGGCCAGTGTCAGCACCTCTGAGTAACCGAGCGCGACGTACATCAGAACCGACAGCACCAGATACGGCACGACGGAAGTGAGGATCTCGACCAAGCTTCGTCCGAGACGGGGTTGTGCGTAGACGCCGAGCGCCGAGGGCGTTGGCACTACAGATAAATTAGACAGCGAACCGCTCCGATGCAGGGGTGAACGTTGCCAGCGCAACGCCCCCGCGAGCCGTCTCAGACCGCCACGAGCGCGAGCCACTGCCTAGCCGACACGACTCCCGGCACCCAACTTGTACCGCGGTCGCCTCAGCGTGGACCAAGTGTAGCCTAAAGCAGGTTCGCGCTCACCTCCGGGCTCGCCGCGGTCTCCCGGGTGATCTGACGGTGCGGGCAGTCCGTGCGCTTGATCACGCCGCTGAACCCGACTCGGGGGGCGCCGGCTCGACAAGCTCGAGCGCGCCGAATCCGGCTAGCGGCCCGTCCATCAGGAACACCTCGATTGTGAGGTCGGGCTCGACGTGCGCCTGGCTGAGGAACGCGAGCACCTTGCGGCCGGTGAGCTCTTCGACCATCTCGCTGTAGCGCTCTTTCATCAAGCGCTGGAAGT
>JBEKRJ010000230.1:0-7137 GCA_049518835.1 Solirubrobacteraceae bacterium | reverse complement strand
CACCGCTCCGGACGTCGCCGATCGGTTGATGTGGGTCGTACCAGGGATCGGTGAGCCCGGGTGGGCAGTAGGCGGCACCTACCACGTCTGCCGAATCATCCGGATGTTCATCGAGTTCTGGGACCGAGTGTCGCTCAACGAGCAGCAGACGATGATCGGCCGCTACCGCGCCAGCGGGAACGTGCTTGGTGCCGACAACCTTGGAGCGCTGCCCGACTTCGCCGCCGACCCGCAGGGCAAGACGATTCCACTGACCGCCCATATCCGCCTCGCCAACCCGCGCACCAAGGCCACCGAGGACAGCCGCATCTTCCGCCGCGGCTACAACTACGACAACGGCGTCGACCTCGCCGGCAACCTCGACATGGGACTGATCTTCAACTGCTTCCAGCAGGACCTCGCGCGCCAGTTCATCGCCAACCAGACCAGGCTGATCGGCGAACCAATGGTCGACGACATCTCACCGATTGGCGGCGGCTACTTCTTCGCCGTGCCGGGCGTGGGCGACTCGAGCGACTGGTACGCGCGCGGCCTGTTCGAGTGATCGAGGGGCGAGCTCGCGAGATCCGACCCGTCGAGCGCGGGCAGGTGTGAGACGCGACACCAGGGGCCAGTTGCTGCGCACGGCGCCGGTGCTTATGCTCTCGGCAAACATCGGTGTCGGGGCTTGGGGCAGAGGGTGCAGCAGGAAGAAGCGACCCTGGGAGGGCAGTGATGGCAAACGCACGACGTGTAACGTTCAGTGCCAGCAAGGGCGCGCTCGATCCGCGGCCCAAGCGCGCGGGGGACGCAAACGGGTCCGCCGCTGACTGGGCGACGCGCAGGCAACGCGACCGTGGCGTGCATCGACTCCCACGCTGGGTGTGGTGCAACGCTGGGGCGTTCGCGCTGGGCGTCGTCACTGTCGTTCTCGCCTGCACAGTTCACGATCGCGGCTCCCAAGCCGACCCCGACATGGTGCGGCATAGCTACACGCTCGTACATGTCGCGGGTCCCGGGGTCCTCGCGTACGTTGGGGCTCCAGTCCTAATCAGCTTGCTGCTGCCCGCGCTGTTACATCTGAAGGGCACGCGCGGCAGCGCCTTCGCGGATCGGGCGGCGTGGTCGCTAGCCGTCCTGAGCTGCCTGATCGGCTTGGTCGGGCTGATCACGGAATGGACGATGCTGCCCGCTGCTGTGCTGACGGTTTGCGCCGTCGCCGCCGCCCCGATGGGCCCAAGTCGCCACGGGGGCTCCTGAACTGACTAGTCGACCGGCAGCGCATCGTCCAGATGCATTCGCCGCCGTCGCCAAGCCTAGATCTGGGGGCTGCCGGCGAGTTAATCGACCGGGCGCTGGCTTTGGCCGTGTCGGCGGGCTGAGGGGAGGGAACCTTTTGGCGCTCGGTTGCCGTTTAGGGGGTGATGATCGACTTTGACCAGTTCGTTGCCGCACACGTCGAGGAGCTGCTGCGCACCGCCTATCTGATTGTTTGGGACAAGGCCGAGGCGGAGGATCTCGTGCAGGAATGCTTGCTGAAGGTCGCGCGCCGCTGGGGACGGATCGGGCGGATGCAGCAGCCGCGGGCGTACGCCCGGCGGGTTTTGGTCAACATAGCGCTCGATGGGGCTCGCGGGCGGGCGCGGCGCCGACGCGAACTGGGGGAGGGGGCGGCGCCACGCGCGCTCGAGGTTGACCCGTTAGCGGCGTTCGATACGCGAGCCGAGCTGCTGCAGGCGCTCGGCCGGCTGCCCGCGCGCCAGCGTGCTGTGCTCGTGTTGCGCTATTTCAACGACTTGACCGAGGCCCAGGTGGCCGAGGTTCTCGGCTGTTCGCCGGGGACTGTCAAGAGCAGCGCCTCGCGCGGACTCGCGCGGCTGCGTGAGGCGCTCCAGCCAGTTGCACTCCAACCCAGGGAGCCGGAACGATGAGTGATGTATTCGAAGATGATCTGCGCGAAGCCCTTGCTGAGCGGGCCGCGCGCATCACCCCGCTGGAGAGCGCTCGGCTGCGGGCGCTCGACTATCACCCGCGCTCGCGGTGGCCGGCGTCGTGGCCCGCGCTGGGGGCGGTGGGGCTAAGCGGCGCGGCTGCTGCCGCGGGTGCGGTGGTGCTGCTCGGGTCCGGTGCCGCGCCCGCGTTCGCGGGATGGACCGCGAGCCCGACCGCACCGTTGCCTGGCCAGCTTGCCGCCGCTCAGCAGCAGTGCGGCGCGGGCGCCGGCGCGCCAGTTTTGACCGACACCCGCGGCCCGTACACCGCGTCGATCTATGCCGACGGCTCGACCTGCGTGGAGGGCAACGGGATCACGATCAGCTCGAGCAGCGCTGGTGGCTCGCGGTCCAGCATCCCGGCGGGAACGATCGAGCTCAACGGCGCCGGCGAGTCTGACTCCGACGGGCACGCGCTGACGGTGGTCGATGGCCCGATCGGCGCCGGCGTGACCGGCGTGAGCATCACCCGCAGCGACGGCAGCTCAGTCCAGGCGACCGTCCGCAACGGCTGGTATCTGGCCTGGTGGCCCGGCAGCGAGCGCGCCGTGACCGCCCAGGTCGCGAACGCGAGCGCGAGCAACACGCAGTCGTTCCCGACGCTGTCCCAGCGCCCGAGCCCGGCCTGCCCGTCGGGCGCCCACTGCGCCAGCGGCTACGGGTTTGCGTCCGGGCAGGCGCATGGCGCTGAACGGTCGACGCTGCGGATCGGCGGCGGCCGCAGCCGCGGGCGGTAACACCTCAAGCGTTGGGGGTGGGCCCGAGCCTTCCCCCAATGCACGTCCGACGGGCCCCAATTATGCGTAGATGTGCGATTGGGCGATGGGTCCGGGAGCAGGCGGCTCGGCACCTGACCCGAATGATTGACCGCCGTCGCTGGTCAGCACGTCGTCAGGCAGTTGTGGGTCCTGCGCAGATGCGTTCTTCCTGGCGTCTTTCTTGGACTGCTTGTCGAGCCGGCGCTCGCGGAGCCTTCGTTCACGGTTGAGCTTTGCCATCGTGGTCTTCTTCTTGCCGCTTGATGCCATGCACTGTCTCCTTATCGTCTTGAGTCTCGAGCGCTCGACGCCATGACAGGCGGCGCGAGGTGCGCCCAGGAAGCGGAGGGTCCACCTGGACCCTCCGTTGCTGGTCGAAGCTTTGCGGTCCTACAGCGTCTGGACGTTCGCCGCGGCCGGACCCTTGGGCCCCCGTTCCGCGTCGTAGCTCACCTTCGCGCCGTCAGCCAACGACTTGAAGCCGCTGCCCTGGATCGCGCTGTGATGCACGAACAGATCCTTGCCGGACTCATCGGGCGTGATGAATCCGAAGCCCTTGTCATCGCTGAACCACTTCACGGTTCCTGTTGCCATCTTGTTCCCTCCCGAGTATGTGCACTGCGAAACGCGGAGGGTGCTAAAAAGCAACAACAGCGAGAGCGCCGGGCACTGCGGTGATCGAACGGACGCTCGATCCGTAGAAGCAGTCTAGTAGCCTGAGCCCGTGATGTGAAGCGTAGCGGCGCGGTGGCTCAACGAGCGCAGGACCGCTTCGCGCTAGGTTTGATGAGAATGGCGGGCGACGCGGCGCTGGACATCACCGTCTTCGGGGCGACTGGCTTCGTTGGTCGTCTCGTTGCCGCCTACTTGGCCGCGCATGCGCCGGAGGGCGTGCGCGTCGGGCTGGCGGGCCGCCGCCAGGAGAAGCTCGCTGGAGTGCGTGCGGGCCTCCCTGCGCGTGCGCGGGAGTGGCCGCTCGTCGCTGCCGACGCGGGCGACGCCGAGTCGTTGGCCGCGATGGCGCGCGGCACGCGCGTGGTGGCCACGACGGTCGGTCCCTACCGCCGCGCCGGGCTGACCCTGGTCGAGGCGTGCGCGGACGCGGGTAGCGATTACGTCGACCTCACCGGCGAGGTGCTGTTCGTGCGCGAGAGCATCGAGCGCGACGCGCGGGCGGCGGCGACCGGCGCTCGGATCGTTCACTCCTGCGGGTTTGACTCGATCCCATCCGATCTGGGCGTCCACCTGCTGCACGAGCGGGCACGGGGCGACGGCGCCGGCGACCTCGAGGACACGACACTCGTGGTCTGCGCGATGCGCGGCGGGTTCAGCGGCGGCACGCTGGCGTCGATGAAGGGCCAGCTCGACGAGCTGAAATCCGACCTCGCGGCGCGGCGCTTGGTCGCTGATCCCTACGCGCTGGTCCCCGGGAGTGCGCCCGGGGGCGGCGAGTTCGAGCGCGACAGCTACCGGGTAGGGCGAGACAAGGAACTGGGCCAGTGGATCGCCCCGTTCGTGATGGCGTCCTTCAACACCCGCATCGTGCGGCGCTCAAACGCGCTTCAGGACTACGCCTACGGCCGCGGCTTTCGCTATCGCGAGGTGATGGGCATGGGCTCGGACCGGCTCGCGCCCGTCAAGGCCGCGGCGCTTGCCGGCGGCCTTGGAGCCCTGGTTGGCGGGCTCGCGTTCGGACCCACGCGCAAGCTCCTCGATCGCGCCCTTCCCAGCCCAGGGGACGGGCCCAGCGAAGAGGCGCGCCGGAGGGGCTACTTCCGCATCGAGATCCATGCGCGCACGTCGAGCGGGGCGCGCTACCTCGCCCGGGTCGCCGCACAGGGCGATCCCGGCTACGCCGCGACGGCGATGATGATGGGCGAGGCCGCCCTGTGCCTAGCGCTCGACCGCGATCGGCTGCCGCCGCGTGCCGGGATCCTCACCCCGGCCGCTGCGATGGACGGCGCGCTCGTCGAGCGGCTGCGGGCGGCGGGAATGACGCTCGACATAGAACGGGCGTAGCTAAGTACGAAGGCCGGGGCATCGGGACGCGCATGCTCGATTGGGCGCAAAGGCGCGAGCGCGAGCTGGGTCGCTCAGAACGCCGGCAGTGGATCGGCTCAGGCAACGAGCGCGGACGGACGCTGTTGGGCGCAGCAGGGTACAAGCTGGCGCGCAGCTACTGGCGTTCCGGGAGGGGCACCTCGGCGCCCATGATCTCGATCCGGAGCTGAGCCCTGTCGCCGTGCTCGGCGGGCAGATCGCCGGCTTCATGTTCGTGCGCGTCGGACCGGCGCACCTGTCGGCTTCGTCGACATCCTTGCCGTTGATCCCCGTTATCAGGGAAAGGGAATCGGGACGGCGCTGCTGGCGCAGGCGTTCGGCTTGTTTCGCGCCGCCGGCCTCGAGCAAGCCCACCCCCCGCTCGTAGGCGTCGTAGCGAAATCGAGGGGTCATGCCCGAGCCGCTGGTAGACGCTCAGGGCACGCGGGTTGGTCGATGCGACCCCGAGCTGGTCGCGCCTGGGAAACCGTTCGAGATCGAGGAGCTTGACCTTGACGGGCCGAAGGAGAATGAGGTCCTGGTCCGCTACTCGTACGCCGGGCTGTGCCATTCGGACCTGCATCTCATGACTCGCGACTTTCCGGCGCGGCTGCCGATGGTCGGCGGTCACGAGGGTGCGGGGATCATCGAGGAGGTTGGTTCCGGGGTCAGTCGGGTGGCGGTGGGCAGCAACGACGAGGAGATGGCGCTGAGCCAGGAACTGACCTGGTGCGTCGGCGCGGATAAGGCGATCATCACGTGTGGCGTCGTGAAGGAGCCCGAGGTCACCGCAGCCTTCAACGCGATCCGCAAAGGCGGCACGGTCGTCGTCACCGGCATGGGCTCACTCAACGAGCTGACGGCGCGCTCAAGCTCGATGAGCTGATCACTCACACGTACAGCCTGGAAGAAGCAAACCTCGGCTACGAAGACCTCCAAGCCGGTAAGAACATCCGCGGCATCATCAAGCTCGAGCAGTGACGACGAGTTATTCACTCACCTTTGCGGCCATCTAACTCTAAGCTAACTGCTCTGCTGCTCTGCTCGCGGCGCCTCGCCGGCGCGATCCCCTGGCGACGAAGAACGCGTCTGGAGCGGGCCCATGAACCCGAGGCTAACGGACCCAACGAACCCGAGGTTCGCGCACAACGCGGCACGCGGCGGGCTGCAGCGTAGGCTCACCTGTCGTGCGCTGCGTGCTGCTGCATCCCCATCCAGGCCTCGGCGGGAACCAGCACAACAACGTCATCGCCGCACTGTTCGCGACGCTCGATGACGCCACCCGTTTCGACTTCATCTCCTCTGACCCGGCACTAGCCGCCGGCGAGGTCCTCGCACATCTCAACGACGGACCCGCGTGGCTGGTGGGCTATTCATTCGGCGGTGGCGTCGCGTCCCTCGTCGACGACACTCGCGTGCTCGGCTGGTGCCTCATCGCCCCGGCGCTCGCGATGGTCGACCCGGTCATCGCGCGGGACGCCCGGCCCAAGCACATCCTGGCCGCTGAGCGCGACACGTTCTCCCCACCAGGATCGCTTCGAGACGCGACGGCAGCGTGGAAGGCCACCACACACGACGTCGTCGCCGGCGCCAATCACTTCCTTATCGGCCACGAGACCGACGTGGCGGGGCGGTGCGCAACCTGGCTGGCCGGCGCCGCCCGACGGTAGCCACGATCGCCCCGCGCCGTCGACATGCACGCGGCCTCCCCTGACGGCGCCACGCGGCCTCCCCTGACGGCGCCCATCGGCAGCGCGCGTGACGTGAACATCCGCGCCATCCACGCCGCTCGTCGACGCGCATCAGCCGCCGGCTAGGACAGGCGTGTAGCCCTCAGCCTTCAGGATCTCGACCACCACGTCACGATGGTCGCCCTGGATCTCGATCACGCCGTTCTTCACCGAGCCGCCGACGCCGCAGCGCTTCTTGAACTTCCCCGCGAGCGCCTTCAGCCCGGCGTCGTCGACCGGCACCCCCGAGACGGTAGTCACCGCTTTGCCGCGCCGGCCCGCGACCTCGCGCCGAACCTTGACGCGATCGCCATCGGCTCGGCGCTCCTTGAGCCCGGCGTCACGCGCCTTGCGCAAGTCGCCGTCGGTAGTCGAGTACACGACCCGGGAGTCCCGCTTCATCGCTCCGACCTTATCGGCTCGCCCACAGGAGCGACACGGCTGCGCCGTGAGCCAGTCGCCACTCCTCACGCTCCCGTGTCCGGTCGCCGCTTTGACGGTGGCGCATGGTTTCTTAATTTGGGTGCGGCTCGCGTAGAGGGGGGGTGAATCCCCGGATTTGTTGGTGATCGGGGACGCGGCCGGCGGTCTGACGGCGGTTTTCGGCTGGTTTCGCCTGCGCTGGCGGCGATCGTCGCA
>JBEKRJ010000229.1:0-7152 GCA_049518835.1 Solirubrobacteraceae bacterium | reverse complement strand
CTGGACGCGGATCGCCGGCGCCGAGCACGGCCGGCGGGCGGTCGCGCCCCCGCACGACACAGAACAGCGGGCCGACTGGGAGCGTCCGGCGGACCTCAAGCCACGGCGCGAGCTGCTCAAAGCCCCAGGCGTCCATGCCGACCTCGCGCCGCCGGCCGCCCTTGCCGCGCCGGACCACGACCGCGCCGCGGCCAAGGTCAAGGTCGGTCTCGGCCAAAGCCAGCGCCTCGCTGATCCGCAGCCCGGCGCGCCACAGGATCACGATCAGCGCCCGCAGCCGCCAGCCGGCGCGATGCTCGCCCGCCCCATGCATCACGGCGATGATCTCCTCCACGGTCGGTGGATCGGCTGGGTAGCGCCGGCCCTTGTTGCGAGGCTGGCGACCATGGTGATAGCCCGGCAGCGTCGCCGGCGAGCGGCGCGGCCCGGCGTAGGTGGGCAGGGTGGTGGGCATGAGCTCCTCCTTTGGAGCTGACGATCAACCCGCTGATCGTCTCGCGTCCGCCGCTACTGGGCCGAGGACGACGCTGACGTGCTCGCCCGTCACGCTCGCGGTCGCGACCGACCATCCGCCGCCGGAAAGGAAGCATCAGTTCAACGCCACGCTCCTCGGCCGCCCGCTGGCCGTTGATCGGAGAAGCCAGCGCCGACTCCAAAGGAGAAGTCGGCGGTGGTCTCGGCTCGCTTGCGCACAACCGGTGTGGCGTGAGACCCGGACGTCGGCCTTGTCGCGAAGGCGATCGTCAGCTCGGTCGCGCGGCCAGGACGCAACCAGGTCGTCCGCCGGCCTGATCGCGCACCGGTGCTTCTGGGCGGTTGCAGAAGTCGCTGGCGTGGGCACTTCGGGGCGTTAGCTCGGGAGCTGGCCGCGTCAATCGCGTCGCAGCAGCGACCGGCCTCCGGAAAGGAGTACGATTGGTTCTAGCCTTGCCTCAACCCTCGGCGGGCACTGCTTTCCGGCTCTAATCGCTTGGCCGGCGTTCGCGTGACCTTGACCTAGACGGTCAACGCATCAACTTATGTCAGGAGCCGAGCGTGTACGTTGTTGCGCAAGCACAGAGAGTCGTCGGCGCAATCGCATGATCGGCGATGTAGCTTTCGCGCTCGGGCTCGTTGCGTTCGTGGGCGTCGCGATGTCGGTCCGGGTGATCAAGCAGTTCGAGCGGGTCGTGCTGTTCGAGTTGGGACGAGTGAAGGACGGCGCGCGTGGACCGGGCGTGATCTTCATCGTGCCGTTTGTCGATCGTGTGCACCGTGTGTAAAGCGTGCGAAGAGCATCGCTGTACAGGGCGAGGCGCTCGCGGTCGGGGAGCTGGCGCACGCCTCCGATGTGATGATGGTCCACCCGCTCGCGCAGCAATTACGCAACCGCCGGACGCTCGTCGAGCTCGGCGTCGACAAGAACTCCGCCGTCGTTTTCCCAGCTCCGTTGATGAGCACGATTGGAGAGCTTCGAGCGTTCCTGAACCGTGAGACCCAGGCAGCGGCCCAGCGCGCCGCCATGCCGATCCCGTCGGCAGCCACCAACGGAGAGGTGGTTTCCGTGATCGGCCCCCCAAAGAACAACCGTTGCTCATCGGAGATCGGCCAGGGTCGTGCTCTGGGGAGCGATCGTAGCCGACGGCAAATCTCATTTGGAGATCCACCAACACCAGCAGGAGGAGAATCACATGAAGGCTCTCGTCTATCACGGTCCCGGCCAGCGCAGTTGGGACACAGTCGCCGATCCAACGATCGTCGATCAGACCGACATCGTGGTCCGGATCGATAGCTCGACGATCTGCGGCACCGACCTGCACATCCTCAAAGGGGATGTCCCCGATTGCAAGCCCGGCACCGTGCTTGGTCATGAGGCCGTGGGGACGGTGCAGGCGATCGGGCCAAACGTCAGCACGGTGGCGGTCGATGACCGGGTGCTGCTGTCCTGCGTGAGCTCGTGCGGGAGCTGTCGCTATTGCAAGGAGGGCCGCTACGGCCAGTGCCTGGGTGGGGGCGGGTGGATCTTCGGAAATCTGATCGACGGGCTTCAGGCCGAGTACGCGCGCGTGCCGTTCGCGGACAACTCCGTTTACAAGGTTCCCGACGAGCTGAGCGACGAGCAGGTCCTGTTCCTGGCCGACATCCTTCCGACCGCATACGAAGTCGGCGTGCTCAACGGCATGGTCTCGCCGGGCGATGTCGTGGCGATCGTCGGCGCCGGGCCGATCGGTCTGGCGGCGATCCTCACCTCGACGCTCTACACGCCCGGGCGCATCGTGGCGATCGACCTGGACGACGGCCGGCTCGAGAGCGCGCTGCGGTTCGGCGCGGACACCACGATCAACAACGGTCGCGAGGACGCCTGCGCGCAGGTGATGGAGCTCACGGACGGCCTCGGTGCGGACGTCGCCTTTGAAGCAGTGGGCGTTCAGCAAACGTTCGAGCTGGCGACAGAGCTGATCCGCCCCTGCGGACGGGTAGCAAACATCGGCGTGCACGGTAAACCGGTGACACTTCACCTTGAGACGCTCTGGACCCGCGACATCACGGTGACGACCGGGCTGGTCGACACGTACACGATTCCGCGGCTGATGAAGCTGGTCTCCAGTGGTCGCCTCGATCCGACGATTTTCGCCACGCACCGGTTCCCGCTCGATGACACGATGAGCGCATACGACACGTTTGGAGACGTGGCAACCACCAAGGCGCTGAAGGTCGTGCTCGAAGGCGGCTCGCACCATCGCAGCTCCATCGGCCGCATCGACGCGAGCCTTGTGGCTGGAGCCGCATAGCGTCCGGCGGAGCGGTGCATCTGGAGGTCGGTCCGTTCAGATGTGACAACCGGTAGACCAGGAGCAGGAGGGCAACCATGTCGATTTTCAGAGTCATGCGAGCATAAGCGTCACCACGGCACCTTCGCGGACCGTGAAGGGCACCGCGAGTCCTACGCTGGAGAAGACCACGCAGACCACGCCGGGACCTTTGCCGAGGGTGAGGAGCAGCCCTTGGCGTAGCGGACGGCAAGCCGAACGACCAGGCCGATCGTGTAGGTGATCGCGGCGGCGGCGAGGTCGAAGACGACCCCGACGCAGCCCAGAGCGAAGCGGAGCGGCCGGCGGGACGTGTGATGAGAGCTGCCGGCGGCAACAGCGCCAGCGTGCTCGCGACCTTACGCCTGGTCGCGAGCACGTGCGTGCCGCTCGCAGCCTTCGGGGCCGGCAATTTCCCGTCATCGCCAGCGCGAGCCGCCTATCTATCCGGCGAGCGACTGGATCGCGGTCAGCGCCACGGTGTAGACGATGTCGTCGACGGAGGCTCCGCGGCTGAGGTCGTTCACCGGCTTGGCGAGGCCCTGAAGCATCGGGCCGACGCTGAGGACGTGTGCGTTGCGCTGCACGGCTTTGTAGGTCGTGTTGCCCGTGTCGAGATCAGGGAATATGAACACGTTCGCGCGTCCGGCGACCGCGCTGCCTGGCCGTTTGCTTTGCGCTACCGAGACGACCGCGGCGGCATCGTATTGCAACGGTCCGTCGACTGGCAGCTCGGGTTCGCGTTCGCGTACGATCCGGGTCGCCTCGGCAACCTTGTCGACATCGTTGCCCGTGCCGGAGGTGCCGGTGCTAAAGCTGATCATCGCGACTCGCGGTTCGATCCCAAACGCCCTTGACGACGCCGCGCTCTGGATCGCGATCTCGGCCAGTTGTTCGGCGTCGGGCCGAGGGTTGACCGCGCAGTCGCCGTAGACGACCACCTCGTCGGGCAGCAACATGAAGAACACCGAGGACACCAGGCGGCTTCCTGGCTTCGTGCCGAGGATCTGAAGCGCCGGGCGGACCGTCGCCGCGGTGGTATGCAATGCGCCCGCGATCAGACCGTCCACTTCGCCTTGCGCGAGCATCATCGTGGCGACCATGATTGGGTCGCTGAGGCTATCGCGTGCAATCTGTTCGCTCCAGCCGCGGTGCTGGCGCAGCTTGATCAGCGGCGTGAGGTAGCGCTCGGCGACGGCCCGACCGTCGATCACGGTGACACCGTCGGGCAGTTGCAGTCCCAGGCTGCGCGCCACCCTGGCGACCTCGTCGGGTGATCCCAGCAGGACGCTGCGGGCGATCCCGCGCTCGGCGCACACGACCGCGGCCTGCAGCGTGCGCGGTTCGGTTCCTTCGGGCAGGACCACACACGCGACGCTGGTGCGGGTCAAGGCCCCGCACCAGCGTCGCGGTCTCATAGCTGTTCTCCTCGGCGATGAGAATCGGCAGTCCGGTCGCGCACCAGCCCGCGCCAGCTCCCACACCCGGGGGTCGGGCTCGACTCCCGCCGAAAGCACCAGTGCAGCAAGTCGGGTTCCGTTCAGCGCGGCGAGACAGACAGCCATGACCACCTCGTGGCGGTCCCCGGGAACAACGACGAGCCGACCGTTGGTGAGCATCCGCAGGCCGCCCGGCACGCCCTGGGCGAATACCGCCACATCCTTGATACGCCGTGACGAGTCACCCTCGTTGAACACCCGCGGTCCCAGCTCGCCGACGAGGTCGTGCACGCGCAACCAAGCCAACTCGGGACGATGCAACACGGCACCGATCAAGTGAAGCCCACGCTCGGCCAGCGCCTCGCTCAGCGGGGTCGCCGCGGACGGATCGTTCGCCGGCAACCCGTTGACCAGACAGCCGACCACGCGCGGCTGCTCGCCCGACCAATACCCGCTGGCTGTGACAGCGAGCGACTCCGCCAAACCCTCGACCGTATCGGCGACCGCGTCTTTCCCGGGCGCCGCCTCGCCAACTGCCGGTCCCTCGCCGCTCTTGACCTCCGCCGCCGACCAGCGCGCGACCAGCAGCACATCAGCATCGAGAGCTTTGGCCAGCGCCTGGTTCAATTCGCCCCCATACAGATTGCCAGGGAGCGGCCTGAGCCCCTCTACGATGACTACATCGGATCGCTCACTGATCGGCTGCCAAGCCGCCACGATCCGCTCGAGCACAGCGTCGAGCCCGTCCGCTCCGAGCTGGTGCTCCACCTGGGCGCTAGACAGCGGATGTGGGGGACGCAGCGTAGTTATCGCCGTGACCAACGCAGTCGAGCGGTCCGGCCCGCCCCTCTCTGTCAATGTAACTTGAGACGTTATCCACAGTAGTAATTTTTCCTGTGCATTGTTGATAACTTCGTTGACAACTGGGCGGAGAAAGGACGTCTCAACCGAACATGACCGAGATCGCAACCGACGGGAGCGGCGCGCCGGTGCCGGACCCAGAGCTGGTCGAGCGCCCGCAGCGGCGCAGCTACAGCGCGCAGTACAAGCAGCGGATTCTCGAGGCGGCTGACGCGTGCAAGGAGCCGGGTGAGGTCGGGGCGCTGCTGCGTCGCGAGGGGCTGCACACGTCGCATCTGAGCTACTGGCGCAAGCAGCGCGAGCAGGGCACGCTGGAGGCGCTGGGGCGACGGCGGGGCCGCAAGCCGGCAGATCGGCGCGATCGCGAGATCGCCGAGCTGCGCGCGCGCAACGAGCGGCTGGAGGCCGAGTTGACCAAGGCGCGCACGGTGATCGAGGTGCAGGGAAACGTCTCAGCGCTCTTGGAGCAACTGCTCGATACCGAGAGCGCGACGAGCGGGTCCAGGAGCATCGGGCGATGATCGAGCAGACCGTCGAGGAGCTTACGCCGCTGATCGGTACCCGGCCGGCGTGCCGCGCGCTGGGGGCCGCGCCGGCGACGATCTACCGTCGCCGCAGGCCTCCAGAGCCCAAGCCTCGCCGCCCCCGGCCGCCGTCGGCGAGGGCGTTGTCTGAGGCCGAGCGCAACGAGGTGCTGGCGCAGCTGCACGCGCCGCGGTTCGTGGACTGCGCACCTGCGCAGGTGTACGCCCGGCTGCTGGACGAGGGCCGCTATCTGTGCTCGGAGCGGACGATGTACCGGCTGCTTGAGGCTCAGCACGGGTCGGTGCGCGACCGTCGCAACCAGCGCCAGCACCCCGCGTACGTCAAGCCCGAGCTGCTCGCCGAACGGCCGAACGAGCTGTGGTCGTGGGACATCAGCAAGCTGCTGGGCCCGGCCAAGTGGACCTACTTCTACCTGTACGTGATCCTCGACGTGTTCAGCCGCTACGTCGTCGCGTGGACGGTGCAGTACCAGGAGCTCGGCCGGATCGCCGAGGCGCTGATCGCGCAGGCCTGCGAGCAGCAGCAGATTAGCCGCGAGCAGCTGACCCTGCACGCCGACCGCGGAATCGCGATGACCTCCAAGCCAGTGACCTTCCTCCTCGCTGACCTCGGCGTGCTCAAGACGCACAGCCGACCCTACACATCCAGCGACAACCCCTACTCGGAGTCGCACTTCAAGACGCTCAAGTACCGGCCCGAGTTCCCCGCCCGGTTCGACACGATCGAGCACGCCCGCGACCACTGCCGCCGGTTCTTCGACTGGTACAACCACCAACACCACCACTCCGGGATCGGGCTGATGACCCCCGCCGCCGTCCACCACGGCCACGCCCAGCATCTCTACGGCCAGCGCGCCCAGGTGCTCACCGCCGCCTACCAGCGCTACCCCGAACGGTTCGTCCGCAAGTCGCCCACGCCCCCGGAGCTACCCACCGCCGTCTGGATCAATAAGCCCGAAGACAAGGAGCCTGCTCACTAAATTCGAACACACAGCGTCTCACTCGCCTTGACAAGTTCCGCGCCAGCAGCCCTCGGTTGAGCCACCGGCTTGACGAACGCGACGTGCACACCCCGCCGATCCAGCGCCCGTAACAGGCCCAGACACGTCCGCGTCAACCAGACATCAACCCCAGTCGGCACCACCAGCAAGCTCCGAGCCATCACTCGGATCCTAACGTCGGCAAGCGCTCAATTGCGGCGATCAGTGGCCGGGGCACGGCGGCCCGGAGCGCGGGGGCGCCGCCCCAGTAACACGCGGACCTCGTGGAGGCTCCGCTCACGCGTCGTCGGGAGATCCACAGAATGGCTTGGTATAGCGCGCCGGCCGCCGGCCGGCCGCCCGCCCGCCCGCAGACGGGAAAGAAAGGGTACGGGCAGGCGGGGAAGGGAGGGCGGGCCCGTTCGCGTGCGCGGGAAACGGGGGCGGGCCATGTGGTTACTTCAGACGCTCGATCAGCATCGCCTCTCCCTGGCCCCCGGCGACGCACATCGTCTCAAGGCCGATCGTGCCATCGAGC
>JBEKRJ010000228.1:0-7163 GCA_049518835.1 Solirubrobacteraceae bacterium | reverse complement strand
AGCGGTCACGTCAGAATTAGTGGCGGGATTTGACCAACGCGTCGAGCGCGGCTAGGTCGATCTGTCCGGCCAGCATCCGCGTGCCGGCGAACAGCGTCGGCGTCGTGACCACGCCGGCGCGAACCCCGGACTCGAAGTCGCGACGCACGCGCGCGCGCACCTCGTCGTCGCGCCGGTCGGAATCGAAGCGCTCGAGATCGAGGCCGAGCGCCGACGCCCGGTCCCAGAGGTGGGGATCCTCGAGCCTGCCCTGATCGGCGAACAGCGAGTCGTGCATCTCCCAGAAGCGGCCCTGCAGCCCGGCAGCTTGCGCCGCGCACGCCGCCGCCCAGGCGCGCGGATGGCTCGCCCGGACCGGAAAGTGACGAAACACGCGCCGCAGCCGGCGTGCGGCGAGCCTGACGCTGAGTGCGGCGCAGAAGGGACATTCGAAGTCCGCGTACTCGATCACCAGCGGCGCGTCGAGGGGCCCGCGGACGTGGTCGCAGGACGACGGCGGCGGGACCGGCGCCGAGCCGAGGTCAGGCACTCAGGCCGTCGAAGATCAGGTTCGCGCCCGGCAGATCGCCCGGCGACGGCGCCTGGTAGCTCCACTTCACGACCGCATCGGGACCGACAATCGCGAGCGCGCGCTGCGGGAAGCCGCCGGCGTGGTAGACGCCAAACGCGCGGCACGCGGCTCCCTTGGGCTCGAAGTCAGACAACTGCTCGATCGTCACGCCGAGCTGCTCGCGAAATGCGGTCTGCGACCAAGTCGCGTCGCACGACACGCCGTACAGGGTCGCGCCGCGCGCCTTGAAGTCATCGAGCATCTCCTCGTAGAGACTCAGCTGATCGGTGCAGACGGGGCTGAACGCAAACGGATAGAACACGAGCACCGTGGTCTTGCCCTCGAGCTGCGCGCGCGTGAACTCGCTGCCGTCCTCACGCCGGAGCGTGAACGGCGGAACCGGCGTTCCTGGTCCAAGAACGCCCGCGGCGGGCGTCACTTGCGCAGGCCGAGCTCGCGCAGCAGCGACCGGTAGCGCTCGAGGTCCGTGCGCTGCAGGTAGTTCAAGAACCGGCGCCGGCGGCCGACGAGCATCAGCAGCCCGCGCCGCGAGTGATGGTCCTTGCGGTGGGTGCGCAGGTGGTCGGTGAGGTGATTGATGCGGTCGGTCAAGAGCGCAATCTGGACCTCGGCCTTGCCGGTGTCCGCGTTGCTGTCGCCGAACCGCTCGACGAGCTCGTGCTTACGTTCCTTCGTCAGAGCCATGCGCCAAGTCAGGCTAGCAGGCGCCGCTCAGTGGCACAGCTCCCGCGTCCGCTGGACGTCGAGGTGCATCTGCTCGATCAACGCGTCCACGGAGTCAAAGCGCCGCTCGCCGCGCAGGCGGGCGAGGAACTCGACCTTCAGCGTACGGCCATACAGATCGACTTTGCGGTCGAGCACGTAGACCTCGATCAGCAACACGCGGCCGGCTCCGAACGTCGGACGCACGCCGATGCTGACCGACGCGCAGTCGCCGTCGGCACGCGCCGCATACACGCCGTGGCCAGGGCACACGAGCGCGTCGTCGGGGATGATGTTCGCGGTCGGGAAGCCCAGCTCGCGCCCGCGGCTGTCGCCGTGCACGACCTCGCCGCGGAGCTGGAACGGGACGCCGAGAAACCGCATCGCGGTCTCGACCTCGCCAGCGAGCACGAGCCCACGGATGTGGCTGGACGAGATCACCTCGCCGTCGACCTCGACCAGTGGCACGACGCGCGTCTGAAAGCGCCCATCGGCAGCGAGCAGCGACGGATCGCCGGCCGCCTGATGCCCGAAGCGAAAGTTCTCGCCAACCGACACGGCCGTCGCGCTCAGACGGCGGACGAGCACGTCGTCGATGAACTCCCGCGGGCTCTGGTGCGCGAACCGCTCGCTGAACGGGATCAGCACGAGCTCCTGCACGCCGAGCTGGCCGATCAGGTCTGCCTTCGTGTCGAGCCTGGTCAACAGCTTGGGCGCAGCCTCTGGGCGCACGACCCGCAGCGGGTGAGGCTCGAACGTGAGCACCGTGTCGCTGCCCTCGATCACCGCCCGGTGCCCGAGGTGCACGCCGTCGAACTCGCCGACCGCGATCCTCCGCGGGCGCGGCTCGACGTCCCACAGTTCCGTAATCCGCATCGGCGGGGAAGCCTAGAGAACGAGCGCCGCTGCTCGTCGCGTAGGTCGACGGCGAGGAGTCCTCAGCCGCCGCGCAAGCCGACGACCGGCTTGCAGAGCCCGGTCGCGGGCTGGCGCTCGGCGATCGCGATCAAGCCCTCCTCATCGGTCAGCCGCACAGTGCCCGGCGTAACACCGACAGCCGAACCGCCGCTCGCGCCCGCGGCGTCGACCGCGCCACCGTGCGCGGCCCGTCGCGCCGGCTCGCCCCCCAACCGCACCTCGGGCAGGAACGAAAGCGCCGCGGCCAGCGAGACGACGCGATCGGGGTCGGCGTCCGCCACCGGGAAGGGCCCGATCGCCGTGCGCCGCAGCTGCTCGCAGTAGGCGTCGCCGAGCGAGGCGATCAGGCTGCGCACGTAGGTCCCCGACGAGCAGTCGATCTCGAACCCGCGCCGGTCGCCGGCGTGCGACCGCTGTTCGAACCGGTACACGTGCACGGTCCGCTCGGGCAACTCGACCTCGACGCCGGCGCGCGCCAGCTCGTAGGCGCGCCGGCCGCCGACCTTGATCGCGGAGAACGCCGGCGGGCGCTGACGGACGACCCCGGTCGGCAGCGATAGCGGTCCGGCGGGAACGACTCCGGTGTGAACGATCTCGCCCTCAGGGTCGCCGGTGCTCGAGACCGCGCCGAAGCGCGCGACCGCCTCGTAGGTCTTGGGCAGCGCCATCAGGAACCGCTGCACCCTGGTGGCACGGCCGACGAGCACGAGCAGCAGCCCGGTCGCGAACGGATCCAGCGTGCCGGCGTGGCCGACCTTGACGCCGCGTCCGAGTGCCCGTCGGACTCGCGCCACGACATCGTGCGAGGTAATCCCGGCGGGCTTGTCGTACAGCAGGACGCCGTCGCGCTGCCGCAAGCCGGCCACCGGCGCTAGACAGCCGCGAGCTGCTCGTCGACCGCAGCGCGCAAGAACGCGACCAGCTCCTCCCACGACAGCGTGGTCGAGAAGCCGGCTGCCTGACGGTGGCCCCCGCCGCCCAGGGCACGGGCGATCGCCGAGACGTCGACGCGTTCGTCGCTGGCGCGCAGCGAGACCTTGCGCATTCCGTCGGCATCGCCGATCCGGTCTCTGATCAGTGCCGCGACCGCCGTGCCCTGCACGGCGCGAAGGTGGTCGATCACGCCCTCGGAGTAGCTCTCCTCGGCGCCGGAGTCGGTGAAGTCCTTGGTGCTCAGCGCGGTGACCGTCAAGCGCCCGTCGTCATAGCGCTCGACGTTTGCCAGCCCGCGCGCGAGCAGCGCCAGCTTGCCGTACGGCACTCCCTCGTACACGCGGCGGTAGATCTCGTGCACGTCGACGCCGACGCCGATCAGCTCAGCGGCCATCAGGTGCGCACGTGGGCCCGTGTTCTCGTACATGAACTTGCCCGTGTCGGTGATCAACCCGACGTACAGCGCCTCCGCGATCGTGACCGTCGCCTCGACGCCGAGTGCATGCATCAGGTCCCAGACGATCTCGGCCGTGCACGACGCTTCCGGGACCACGAGGTTGATCGTCCCGAAGCGGGTGTTGTCGTGGTGATGGTCGATGTTGAGGATGTGGGCGCCCGGTCGCTGCAGCGCCTCGGCGGGATTGCGCTCGAGGTTGCCGCAGTCCAGGAACACGATCGTGCGGTCGTCGAGGTCGTCGGGCGGTGCGCTCACCAGCCCTTGCAAGGGCAGGAAGCGGTACTCGTGCGGGAGCGGGAACTCGTCCGCGTCGACGAACATGACGCTGTCCTTGCGCAGCGCGAGCAGGATCTGCTGCATCGCGATCAGCGAGCCAAGCGCGTCGCCGTCGGGGTTCTCGTGCGAGACGACGATCAGCTTCTCGGCGCTGCGCAACACGTCGAGCGCCTGGTCGCGGCTCGAGCGGTCGCCGTTCTCAGCCATGCGCGCCCGCCCCCCGGTCGCGGCCGTCGAGCAGTTGCGAGATCCGCAGGCCGCGGTCGACCGACTCGTCGTACTCGAAGGTCAGGGTCGGCGTGTGCTTGAGGCTGAGCTCCGACGCCACCCGCCACTGCAGGAAGCCGTGGGCGCGGCGCAGACCCGAAAGGCTGTCGGCGCGCGTATCAGCGTCTCCGAGGACGCTCACATATACGCGAGCATGCCTTAGGTCTGGGCTGGTCTTGACTCCCGTCACGGTTACGAATCCAACGCGGGGATCCTGAAGATCCTTCGCGATTGCATCGCTGAGGACAGCGCGCACTGCCTCGTCGACGCGGCGCATGCGTCCCGGCGCCATCCTATCCCTCCTAACATAAAGCTAACCGAAACGTGCCCCATGACGCCCATGCCGCTCCCGGCCTCATTGCCGCAGATCCTCAACCGAGGCTAGCAGCCGCTCCACCCGCACGCCCTCGGGCCAACGCGCCTCGAGCCAGCGCTGCACGTTGTCGACGGTCGCGGTCAAGGTCGCGAGTGAGCCGCCGGTGAGCGCGGCGGTCAGCGTCGAGCGCTGCCACGCATCCTGGTGGCCGGTCTCGGCCACGGCCGCGCCGAGGCGCCCGTGCAGCTGCGCCTTGATCGAAGACAGATCCTTGCGCTTGGCCTTGAGGCTGGCGGCGTCCGGGAAGTGCAGCTCGATCACGAGCACGGCCACAAACCCATCCCCCGCCATCAGCGGGTTGCGCCTCAGACCAGCTCGCGCTCGACCTGGCGCGTCGTGTAGGTCTCCATCACGTCGCCCTCCTTGACGTCGGCGTAATCCTTCAGCACGATGCCGCAGTCAAACCCGGCGGCGACCTCGCGCGCGTCTTCGTTGAAACGCCGCAGGCTTGCGATCTCGCCCTCGTAGACGACCGTTCCGTCGCGGACGAGCCGAACCTTGGAGCCGCGGGTGATCTTGCCGTCGAGCACGTGCGAGCCGGCGATCGTCCCGACCCGCGAGGCGCGGAAGATCTGACGGACCTCGGCCGACCCGAGCGTCTCCTCGACCTCTTCGGGCGCCAGCATCCCCTGCATCGCGTCGCGCAGTTCCTCGATCGCGCGATAGATCACCGAGTAATGGCGGATCTCGACGCCCTCGCGCTCGGCGACGGCGCGCGCATCGCCGACGGGCCGGACGTTGAACGAAAGAATCACCGCGTCCGATGCCGACGCGAGCATCACGTCGGACTCGGTCACCGCCCCGACCGCACCCCGGATCACGTTGACGGAGACCTCGGTCTGCGGGAGCTTTGCGATCTCGTCCTCGATCGCCTCCAGCGAGCCCGCGACGTCGGCCTTGATCACCAGGTTGAGCTCTTGCAGGCCCCGCTTGAAGATGTCCTCGAGCGAGATCTTCTTGCCGCTGCGGCGGGCCAGCGACTCGGCCTTCAGGCGCGAGGCGCGCTCGCCGGCGAGCTGACGAGCACGGCGCTCGTGCTCGACCACGCGGACGTGCTCGCCCGCCTCGGGGACGCCGTCGAAGCCGAGCACCTCGACCGGCTCGCCCGGCAGCGCCTGCGCGACCCGGTTGCCGAGGAAGTCCGACATCGCGCGCACGCGACCCCAGCTGGCCCCGGCGACGAGCGCGTCACCGACCTCGAGCGTGCCGCGACCGATCAGGATCGTGACCACCGGGCCGCGTCCCGGATCGAGCTTGGACTCGATCACGGTTCCCGACGCGGGCGCGCTGGGATTGGCGCGCAGCTCCTCGAGCTCGGCCATCGTGACGATCGTCTCGAGCAGGTTCTCGAGCCCCTCCTTGGTACGTGCCGACACGTCGACGAACTCGGTGTCGCCGCCCCACTCGATCGGCTGCAGGCCGAGGTTGGTCATCTCGCTGCGCACGCGCGTGGGGTCGGCGCCCACCTTGTCGATCTTGTTGACGGCGACGAGGATCGGCACGCCTGCCTGTTTGGCGTGGTCGACGGCCTCCTGGGTCTGCGGCTTGACGCCGTCGTCGGCCGCGACCACGATCACCGCGATGTCCGCGCCCTTCGCGCCGCGGGCCCGCATCGCCGTGAACGCCTCGTGGCCCGGGGTGTCGAGGAACGTAACGATGCCGCCGTTGTGATGAACCTGGTAGGCGCCGATGTGCTGGGTGATCCCGCCCGCCTCGCCTTTGGCGACCTCGGTCTCGCGGATCGCGTCCAGCAACGACGTCTTGCCGTGATCGACATGGCCCATGATCGTGACCACGGGCGGGCGCTCGACAAGGTCCTCGTCGCTGTCGTGGAACACCGGCTCGGTGAGCGTCTCGTCGTCGGAATGGACGATCTCGACCTGCTTGCCGAGCTCCGACGCGAGCACCTCGATCGACTCGTCGGACAACGTCTGGGTCAATGTCTTCATCTCGCCCAGCGCCATCAGCTTCTTCATGATCTCCGGGACCGGCACGTCGAGGTACTCGGCGACGTCTTTGACGGTCGAGCCGGAGTTGATCTGGGTGGTGTCGGGCTCGGCGACCGCGGTGCGCGCCGAGGAGGGACGCGACTCGGCTTCGTCGTCGTAGACGCCGCGCCGGCGCCGGCCGCGCCGCTGGCGGCGTGGGGGCTGGTTCTGCGGGCCGCCGGTGGTCGATGCGCGCCGCGATGCCTGCGAGTCGATCACGACCCGCCGCCGGCCGCCGGCGGAGCCCGGGGCCCGCTCGCCCTGTAGCGAGTCGCGCGTGGGACGCTTGTGCTCGCCGCTCTCCGAGCGCTCGGGACGGGCCTGCTGATCGTCAGCCGCCGGCGCAGCCTGCTCGCGTTCGGGCCCCGGATCGCGCTCGGAGCGGGGACCCTGGTCGCGCTCGGGGCGGCCCCGCTGGTCGCGTTCGGGCCGCGGCCGGTCGGCTCGCGGGCCCTGGTCGGGCCGCGGCCGGGAATCACGCTCGGGCCGCGGACCCTGTGCGCGCGGGTCACGCGGACCCTGTGCGCGCGGGTCACGCGACCCCTGTGCGCGCGAACCCTGGTCGGGGCGCGAACCCTGATCGGGCCGTGCTCGCGGATCACGCTCGGGCCGCGCACCCTGCGCCCGGGGATCACGCTCGGGCCGCGCACCCTGCGCCCGCGGATCACGCTCGGG
>JBEKRJ010000227.1:0-7192 GCA_049518835.1 Solirubrobacteraceae bacterium | reverse complement strand
CGACGGCCCGAACCGTTTCGCAACGCACGCCCGAGGGGCCCCCAGTGGCCGCCGCGCCGGCGATCGACGACGTAGGTCGACGCCATCCGGCACGCCCCGCCGCCCGCTGGCCGGCCCGCGCCGCCGCTGCGCTCGCCGCCGCCGCGGTGACGGCATCGGTGACCGCGCACCTGCTCGCCGGATCGCGGACGATCGCGCCCGCGCCGGCGGCACTGCTCGCAGCGGCGCTCGTGCTGGCGCTCCCCCGCGCGGGCTGGATCGCGCTCGGCGCGCTGCTTGCGGCGGGCGCCGCGGGGGCGGTGGGCCCCGCGGGCGCGGCGGGCAGCGCCCACGCCCCCGGCGCCGCGCTCGTGATCGCGCTCGGCTTCCTGGTTCCGGTGCTGTTGGCGCCGCGCGCCGCCACCGCATGGCCGCTGGCGGCGGTGGCGCCGGCGCTCGCTGCGGTGGGGCTCGCCGGCGCGTGGCCCGCGCTCGCCGGCGCCGCGCCGACCCCCTGGCGGCGCGCTGCGCTCGGCGCGACGGGTTGGATCTGGGTGGCGCTGGCCGGACCGCTGATCGGCGCGCGCCTGTACCTGCAGCACCCCGCCGCCCCGCGTGGCGCCGTGTGGATGCGCTCGCTGCGCCCCGCGGTCCACCAACTGCTGTGGCCGCTGCTGTCCTCGGGGGCGCTGCTCGGGGCCGGCGCCTGGGCGCTGGCTGCTGTCGTCCTACCATGGCTCGTGCGGGGGCGCACGCCGGGGCTCGATGCCGCCGCAGCGGCGATCTGGGCCGCGCTTGCGTGCGCCGCGACGATCGGCGCGCTGCACGCCGGCCGCCGGCTCGGGACGCCCCCGACCGCGGCGTTGGGAGCGGTCGCAAGCGCCGTGGTTGCGCTGGCGCATGCGCGGCTGACAGCATGGCGCTTGCGGGGCGAGTGACTGAAACCGCGGGCCGGACTTGCGTAGCATGGAATCGCCCTGACCTCGTAGACGAAGCGCGACGACAAGCGACTGCGCCGGGGCAATGCCATGAGTGTGCTCAGAAGCCTTGAGAGCAAGATCGCGGGCCTTGTAGAAGGCACGTTCAGTCGTGCATTCCGCTCGGAGGTGCGGCCCGTCGAGTTGGCGCGCAAGCTCGCGCGGGAGATGGAGGAGCACAAGTCGGCCTCGCTGTCGCGAACCTATGTGCCGAACGAGTACCGAGTGTTCCTGTCGCCGCGCGACCGCGAGCGGTTCGCCGGCTACGAGGACGCGCTCGCCGGCGAGCTATCCGGCTACCTGCTCGAGCACGCTCGTCGCGAGCGACTGACGCTGCTGTCAAGGCCGATGATCGAGTTCGAGACCGATGACCGGCTCGGCCTGGGAGAGTTCGGGATCCAGACGCGGGTGGTCGCGCCCGAGACTGACCACCCACCCGACGAGCTCGCCGATGTCGGCGGCTCGACGATGATCTACGGCGCCGAGGGGGAGGCTCTCGGCGAGCTCGAGGATCGCGCGCCACGCCGTTACGACCGGCCGCTGCTGCTGCTCGAAGGCAAGCGCCTGGTCGTCGGGCCGGCGGGGGTATCGCTCGGTCGCAGCCGCCAGTGCGATGTCGTGCTCAGCGACCCCAACGTCTCGCGCCAGCACGCCGAGCTGCGCCCACGCGGCTCGGCGTGGGTGCTGACCGATCTTGGCTCGACCAACGGCTCGTTGCTCAACGGCCGCCGGATCGACGCCCCGGAGGTGGTCAGGCCCGGTGACGAGATCGAGCTCGGCACGTCCCTGATCACTTTCGAGCTGGAGTGAGATGGCGCTCGAGCCCGTCTCGGTAGCCCTCAAGTTCGGCTTCCTCGCCGTCTTGTACCTGTTCCTGATGTGGGTCGCGTGGAGCGCGTTGCGCGACCTGCGCCGCGGCGGGCGCGGTGGCGTGGTGGTCGCACAAGAGCAGCCGCCGATCGAGGCGACCGGGATGTATGCCGCCGATGACGGCTTCGGCGCCGACGAGGATGGGTTCGAACCGGCCCTGCTCGTGCACCGCGCGAGCGGTCACGACGTCGGCACGGCCTACGAGATTCCCACACAGGGCGCTACTCTCGGCCGCGGAGACGTCGAGATCCACCTCGATGATCCCTTCGCCTCCACGCGCCACGCCCGGATCTCACGGGAGGGACACGTGGTCGTGATCGAGGACCTGGGCTCCACAAACGGCACCTACCTGAACGAACAGCCACTCACCGGCCCGCAGCCGCTGCACGACGGCGACCGGATTCGGATCGGCGACTCCGAGTTCTCCTACCAGCAATGACAGACGCTTGATGCTCGTCGCCGCGGAAACGATCGCCAAGACCGACACGGGTCGCCAGCGTCGCGACAACGAGGACTCGATGCTGGCGCGCGCCCCGGTGTTCGTCGTCGCCGACGGGATGGGCGGCGCGCAGGCGGGCGAGGTCGCGTCGCGGATCGCGATCGATGCGTTCAGGCATGGGCTGCCGGACTCCGGCAGCGCCGAGGAGCGCCTGGCGCGCCGTGTCCACGAGGCAAACCACCAGATCTACGAGGTCTCGCGCGCCGAGCACGAGCGCGCGGGGATGGGAACGACGCTCACGGCGGCCTACCTCGGTGACTCGCAGATGGCGATCGCGCACGTCGGCGACAGCCGTGCCTATCTGTTCCGCGACGGGAAGCTGACGCGACTCACCCAGGACCACTCGCTCGTCGAGGAGCTCGTCAAGCGGGGCAAGCTGACGCAGGAGCAGGCGGCCGAGCATCCGCAGCGGTCGATCATCACGCGGGCGCTGGGCCCCGAGCCGACGGTCGAGGTCGACACGCGCTCGCACCCGGTGCGCGACGGCGACGTCGTGCTGCTGTGCAGCGACGGGCTGACGTCGATGATCGCCGAGGAGCGCGTCGCCGAGGTGCTCGGCTCCAGCACGACGCTCGAGCGCGT
Organism: Solirubrobacteraceae bacterium; assembly: GCA_049518835.1. Lineage (GTDB taxonomy): Bacteria > Actinomycetota > Thermoleophilia > Solirubrobacterales > Solirubrobacteraceae > Palsa-465. The sequence continues at coordinate 4,285 of JBEKRJ010000227.1, read as the reverse complement.
CGCGCAGCAGCTGATCGACGACGCCAACGCGGCGGGCGGGCGCGACAACATCACCGTGGTCCTGTTCCGGGTCCGGGAGATCGCTGCCGACGAGCTTGCAGATCACCCGACGATGGTCGGCCTCAGGACTTCCGAGCAGCCGCCCGGCGACGGCCCGGCCGGGCTTGCGCAGCCGGCCCCGCCGGCGGTCACGGGCCGCGGTACGGTGACCGCGCGCGGCGCGCCGGCGGCGCTGGCCGAGCCGCCGGTGCGGACCGCGCGCCCGGTGGCGCGACGCGCGCGCCAGCCGCCGGCGCCCCAGCAGCGACGCCCGCCCCGCTTCGCCAAGGCGCTGGCGGCGCTGTTCGCGACCGGGGCTGTGCTGTTCCTGGTCGGCGGCGGCGGCTACCTGGCCACGCGCCAGCTGTACTTCCTCGGGACCAACTCGGAGGGGATCGTGACGATCTACCGCGGGCTGCCCTACGACCTTCCGGCCGGAATCCACCTGTACGAGACGTTCTACGTCTCGGGCGTCCCGGCGCAGCTCGTGCCCGCCGACCGCCGCAGCACGCTGCTCAACCACCAGCTGCGATCCGAGAGCGACGCCGAGGGACTGGTGCACGATCTCGAGCTCGGCCAGCTGACGAGATGAGCGAGCGCAACCGGGAGCTGCTCGGCCTGGTCCCCGCTTCGCTGCTCGTCACGGCGGGCTTTGCGGGCGTGTTCATCCAGCGCTCGAACGTGCTCTCGAACGTCTCGCTGACCTACGGGGCGATCTTTCTCGCGCTGTGCTTCGCCGGTCACATCCTGATCCGGATCACGTTGCCCCACGCTGATCCGTATCTGTTTCCGCTGGTCGCGGTGCTGGCGAGCTTCGGGATCGTGATGGTCTACCGGATCGACACCACGCTCGCGCGCGAGCAGGCGACGTGGTTCGTGATCGGCCTGATCTTGTTCGCGGTCACCGTCGTCATGTTTCGCGACTACCGCAAGCTCGAACGCTACCGCTACACGATCGTGCTCGTCTCGCTCGGGCTGATGGTGCTGCCGCGCCTGCCCGGGATCGGCGAGCAGGTCAACGGCGCCTACCTGGCGGTCCGCATCCCGGGCCTCAGCACCGGCTTTCAACCGTCGGAGTTCGCCAAGATCGGGCTCGTCGTGTTCCTCGCCAGCTACTTGCGCGACACGCGCCAGGTGCTGGTCGTGGGCGGCCGGCGGATCCTCGGGGTGACCCTGCCGCCGCTCAAGCACCTCGGCCCGGTGATCGTGATCTGGGGCCTGGCGATGCTGATCCTGATCGGACTGCACGACATCGGCTCGTCGCTGATGTTCTACGGCGGCCTGCTCGCGGTCCTGTACGTGGCCACCAGCCGACTGTCGTTCGTGGTCATCGGGCTGCTGGCGTTCGCGATCGGCGCCTGGTATCTGGGAACCCACATCCCTCACGTGCACGCGCGCGTCGAGGACTGGCTGCATCCGTTCAACGCCGACCTCTACAACGATAAGCTCGGCAGCTATCAGCTCGCCAACGGTCTCTTTGCCCAGGCCGCCGGCGGCCTGTTCGGCCAGGGGTTCGGCCAGGCGGTGCTGATCTTCCCGGGGTCGCATCCGGCCGCGTCGCTGCTGCCCGAGCCCAGCACCGACATGATCTACACGGTGATCGCCGATGAGCTCGGGCTGTTCGGCGCCGCGGCCGTGCTGATCACGTACCTGCTGTTCGTGTGGCGCGGCTTCAAGATCGCGCTGCTGGCGCGCGACTCGTTCTCGAAGCTGCTGTGCGCGGGCCTGACGGCGATGTTCGCGTTGCAGGTGTTCGTGATCGTCGGCGGCGTCACGCGCGTGATCCCGCTGACGGGCGTCACGCTGCCGTTCATCTCCTACGGCGGCTCCTCGATCGTCGCGAACTTCGTCCTCGTAGCGCTGCTGCTGCTGGCCTCCGACCGCGCGCGGAGGCCCGCATGAACGCCGCGATCGTGCGCGTCTTCGGGCTCGTCGTAATCCTGTTCGCGCTGCTGGTCGTGTGGACCTCTCGGTGGAGCGTGTTCGAGGCGACGGCGCTGAACGACAACGCGCTCAACCGGCGCCCGCTGGTCGACCAGCTCGTGATCAAGCGCGGGCGGATCCTCGCCGACGACGGCACCGTGCTGGCCGAGTCGGTTCCGGCCGGCGGCGGCACCTGGAGCCGGCGCTACCCGACCGCGGCGCTGTTCGCCCAGGCGGTCGGCTACTCGATCGCCGTGCAAGGCCGAGCGGCGGGCCTCGAGCTCTCGCGCGGCTCGCAGTTGCGCGGCGTGCAGAGCACGCTGACCTCGATCTTCGGCCAGCTCAATCCCCATCCGGTCGGCGACGACGTGTACACGACGCTGGACCCCAGGGCACAGCAGGTCGCCGAACAGGCGCTGGCCGGCCGCGCCGGCTCGGTCGTTGCGCTTGACCCGCGCACCGGCGCCGTCAAGGTCATGTTCTCCAACCCCAGCTATGACGACAACCACCCCGATCACTGTCCGCCGGCCAGTTGCTCGGAATTCAACCGGGCGACGCAGGCCGCGTACGCGCCCGGCTCGACGTTCAAGATCGTCACCGCGACGGCCGCAATCGACAGCGGCGCGTACACGCCCGACTCGGTCATCGACGGCAACTCACCGATCACCGTCTCCGGCGTGCCGCTGGCCAACGACGGCGGCCAGAGCTGGGGCCCGCAGACGCTCACGACCGCGATGACGTACTCGATCAACACGATCTTCGCGCAGGTCGCGGAGCACCTCGGCCGCGCGACGATGACCACCTACATGAAGCGCTTCGGCTTCTACGCCAAGCCGCCGTTGGACTATCCGTCGTCCGAGCTGCGCGCCAGCGACGTGCTCTCGTTCAACGGCAAGGCGCTGGCGCCAGGGAGCCCGGACGAGGACATCGGCCGGATCGGGATCGGTCAGGGCGGCCTTGCGGTGGCGCCGCTGCAGATGGCGATGGTCGCGGCGGCGGTTGCCAACGGCGGCAAGCTGATGGCCCCGCGCCTCGCCGACCGCGTCGTCGACCAGACCGGCCGGACGATCGAGACGTTCGCCCCGTCGGTCTACAGCCAGGTGATGAAGCCTTCGACGGCCGCCGAGGTCACGCAGATGATGGAGAAGGTCGTCGAGGAGGGGACCGGCACGGCGGTCCAGCTCGGCTCGATCAGCGTCGCCGGCAAGACCGGGACCGCGTCGATCGGCCCGGCCGGCGCGGACGAGACCCAGCCGTCGTTCGTCGCGTTCGCGCCCGCGCAGGCACCGAGGATCGCGATCGCGGTCATGATCGAGAAGTCCCAGGGCGGGTTCGGCGGCACGGTCGCGGCGCCGGTCGCGAAGGCGGTGCTGCAGACGCTGCTGTCGGAGGGAGGGGGAGGCGTTGGCTGAGCTGCGTGAGGGCACGCTGATCGACGGCCGCTACCGGATCGTCTCGCGGCTGGGCAGCGGCGGCATGGCCGACGTGTTCCTCGCCGAGGACCAGCAACTCGGCCGCAAGATCGCGCTCAAGCTGTTGCACCGCCGCTTCTCCGAGGATCCGGGCTTTGTCGAGCGCTTCCGGCGCGAGGCACAGTCCGCCGCCGGGCTGCAGCATCCCAACGTCGTCAGCGTGTATGACCGCGGCGCCTATGACGGCACGTACTACATCGCGATGGAGTACCTGCCGGGCCGCTCGCTCAAGCAGCTGATCCGCCAGGAGGCGCCGATCGACCCCGTCCGCGCAATCGACATCACCGCGCAGATCCTCAAGGCGGCGCGCTTTGCCCACCGCCGCGGCGTGATCCACCGCGATCTCAAGCCCCACAACGTGATCGTCGACGACTCCGATCACGCCAAGGTGACCGACTTCGGGATCGCGCGCGCGGGTGCCTCGGACATGACCGAGACCGGATCGATCATGGGCACGGCGCAGTACCTGTCACCCGAGCAGGCCCAGGGCCACGCGGTCAGCGCCGGCTCGGACCTGTACTCGGTTGGCGTCGTGCTGTACGAGCTGCTGACCGGTCGCGTCCCGTTCGACGGCGAGGCCGCGGTCACGATCGCGCTCAAGCACGTGTCCGAGCCGCCGCCGTCGCCGCGCATGATCACCCCCTCAGTGCCGCCCGAGCTCGAGCAGGTCGTGCTGTGGGCGCTGAACAAGAACCCCGCCGACCGCCCGGCCGACGCGGACGAGTTCCTGGCCGCGCTCGATCAGGCGCGGGCGGCGATCGTCGCGCACGCCGGCGGGCAGCGGACCGCGAGCATCGCGGCCCTGGCCGCGGTCGCTGTCCCGGCCGGTGGCGCGATCCCAGCGGCGGTCG
>JBEKRJ010000226.1:0-7209 GCA_049518835.1 Solirubrobacteraceae bacterium | reverse complement strand
CACATCGCCGGGCACCCAGCGGTTCTAGCCCAGCCAGCCTCGCCGTGAAGTCGCCAACCCCGCAACGACCGCCAAGAACTCGCCGGACACCCCCGCATCAGCGAGAACCCTCCATGCGCCGACGATCACGCGATCGATGCACCCCCGGGGCCGACCCGCCCCAATGCTGAGGGCCCATGCCTCGCGCTCAGCAAGCGATCAGCGACGAGCTGCGTTCGCGCGCCCGCGCGGAAAACCAAAAAGGACTGTTCATAACCCTGCGGGTTATGAACAGTTGAAACAGCAACGACGACTACTACGACGGCTCGAATCGGGAAGTGTTGCGATCACCGTGAGAACCCAAGGATCGGCAAAAGCCCGATCGCGTCATTCGCCGTCCGCCACGCCGGTTTCAGGCGGCGTTGTGGATCACCGGCGAGTACGGGCACCTCGGCGGCAAGGTCATCCCCGCCACCGAGCACGAGAGCTGGCACACGCTCGACCCGTTCGTGCACCTCGACACCCCCAACGTCCAGCACGCCACCGACACGCACGCACGGCAACACCGAGGTGACCTTCGCGATCGCCGACCTGCTCGGCTGGGAGCTCTACGCCCGCTTCTCAGACCTGACCGACCGCCGACGGTACCTGCTCGGCGACCCCGACCCGCACGTCCCGGCGGAGCTGTTGCTCACCCACCGCGCGAACCGGCAGCTGATTGAAGAACAATATGACGAGCTGCAGCGGATCGCCGGATCGGTCAAACGCGGGTGGATCGCCCCCAGCGTGCTCATCTCCCAGCTGGCGACCGACCCACGGCCAGATCGGACCGCCCGAGCGCTACGCGATCACGGGCGGGTCGTCGAGACGAACTTCATCCTCCGCTGGGCCGGCGAGCCGCCGCTGCGCGGTCGAGCGCACGCGCAGCTGAGCAAGGGCGAGAACGCCAACGCGCTGCACCGCGCGCTCGAGATCCGCGCGAGCGCCGCACTCGCGGGCGGGGTCAGACCGCGGTCGGGCTCCCACGCGACCAATGTCGGGACCTCACGATCTCGGCCGCTGAGGTGCCGCCACGCCTCGAGTAGTTGCGGATCGTCGGCATCGGCTAAACCGGCCTCCTGCGTGACCATGAGCTCGTTAGCAACCGCGGCGAGCGTCCGACCTTCACGGGCGCCCGCGGCCAACTGACGCATGACAACGTTTACGCACGACGCCATACAGCCACGGCAGCGGCTTGGAAGGCAGCGACTCGAATCGACGCAACGCGATCAGGAACGTCTCAGCGGCGATCTCATCCGCGCTCTCCCGACCTGCCCGCCGCGCGCATACGCGTAGACGCTGTCGTAGCAAGCACTGTCGCTCGGCTCGGCCGTCGGCCGTAAATCGGATCGGAACTCGTCGGTCCAGCCGCGACGAACGTGCACGTATTCGGTGCCGTTGAACTCGTCGGCCTGCGCGAGCTGGTGGTAGACGGGACGGAACGGACGAGCCGCAATCGATGGCCGCAGGCTCGGGACAGGCTCGCGTGCCAGTCAGGACGCCGACGCACGCGTCGCGGCTGGAACACCGTTACAGCCGAACTCGACCAACCGCTCGCCGGGGGGTGTTCAGCGGGTGAACGAAAACAGCCCGCACAGTCGATTGACGGTTGGGACGCTTACCTCAAACTGGCCACGACGGCGCCGGCGTCTGCTCCCTCGTCCGCGCCACTGCCGATCGTCCGATGGGAGCTGCGCAACCAAAGGAGCTAAGCGCTGTGACACCGAATTGGAAGCGGTACGTGCGAACAAGAGCGATGCTGTTCTTCACTGGCGTCGCCGCGCTGGCGATGATCGGCTCGATGCCGACCGCGGCGGGGGCCGCGACGACCCACCGCGACGAACTCATCCCGCTGTACGACAACGCCAACGCGACGGCGTGGCAGACGGCCTGCTCGCAGAGCAATGGCTCGCACGGCGGGTCCTACATCATCGCCGACCCGTTCCAGGGCAACGGCCCTGGCCCCGGTCCCGTGCCGTCCTGGTCGAGCGTGATCACAAGCTGCTACCGCTACGGCAGGGCGTCTGTGATCGGGTACGTGTGGACGAACTACGGCAGCGGCGGCACAGCCAGCATTCCCGCGATCGAGCAGCAGATCAACGCGTGGTACGCCTACTACCCCCGCGAGATCGCCGGGATCTTCTTTGACGGAGTGTCTGACACGGTTCCCGGGACGGCGACGAGCAACAAGGCCTTCTACCAGACCCTCGCGTCCTACGTACATTCCCACGAAGGCGACAACGACGAGGTCGTCTTCAACTTCGGCGCGAACCCCGCCTCGGGTTGGATGCTCTCGGGCAGCGCCGTCAAGAACGCTGACATCGTTGTCACGTTCGAGGGCTCGTACAACGACGCCGGCTCAAACCCGTTCACGGCCTGGACGCAGGCAAGCTGGGAGCTGGCGTATCCCGCGAATGATTTCGCGGCTCTGATCTACGACGCGCCCGACGCCTCGGCGTGCGGCTCGCCGTCCCTCCAACATGTCGGCTACGTGTACGTTGGCACCTGGTACGACACGCTACCGCCGTTCTGGAGCCAGTTCCTGGCCGGCTGCTGATTGGTATCCGACCGGCGAGGGTCCCCGGGACGTGCCGTCGGCCCGGCCGCCGCGGGGACCCGGCGCCGCGAGAACGGCCCGAGGCTTGGGAAGGTTCGGCGGTTCCCGGGCGTCCCTGCGATCGATGGCGTGTGCCAACCGACGAAGGAGGGCCGTAGTGATCAGTTGGGATCAGCCGGATTGGGCGTGTCAGCCGCAAGGCAGGGCCGTGCTGCGTGCGGTCCCACGCCGGGCACGACAAGCGATGCTGTGGGCGCTTGGTTTGCTGTGTGCATCGTGGGCGCTCACGGGCGTCGCCCGCGCGGACGGGCCGCCGTTCATCTCGGGGCTCAGCCCGACGACGATCGCGACCACGCAACCGCAGAACCTGGATCAGAACCCGTACGGGATCGCGACCGTGCCGAACAGCATCGGGTTGTTGCATCGTGGCGATCTGCTCGTCAGCAATTTCAACGATATGGCGAACGTTCAGGGGACCGGCACGACGATCGTGCAGATCAGCCCGAAGGGCAACAGCCAGTCGCCGGGCAGCGCCTCGCTGTTCGCGCAGATCAATCCGCCCGCGCTACCGGGATCGTGCCCGGGCGGCATCGGGCTCACGACGGCGTTGGCCGTGACTCGCAGCGGATTTGTGATCGTCGGCAGCCTGCCGACGACCGATGGCCAACTCGACACGGCCGGGGCAGGATGCCTGCTCGTGCTCGACAGCAACGGGAAGGTCGTCGAGACGATTGCCGGCGGTCCAATCAACGGTCCATGGGACATGACCGCGGTCGATCACGGGCTGTTCACGACGCTATATGTGACCAACGTCGAGAACGGCGACGTCGCCACTTCTGCGACACCCGTCGACAAGGGCACGGTCGTGCGGATTCAGCTGCTCACGATCCCCGGAGTAAGGCCCGTGGTGCTGGATGAGGACGTGATCGCGACTGGCTTCCCGGAGCTCGCGAGCTCCTCAGCCGTGGTCCTCGGCCCGACGGGGGTGGCGCTGTCGAGGTATGGGACCTTGTACGTCGCCGATACCGAGCGCAACCGGATCGCTGCGATCCCGGACGCCGCCGGGCGCTCGTACCCGATCGGCGGCGGCGGGATCACCGTGAGCTCCGGCCACGCGCTGAACGCGCCGCTCGGGCTGACGCTCTCGCCGAACGGCGACATCCTGACTGCAAATGGCAACGACGGCAGCGTCGTCGAGACAACCCCGTGGGGCTCGCAGGTCGCCACTCTCGACACGGGCTACGGTGCCGGATCGCTGTTCGGACTAACCATCCCGCCAGGCTTCGACGGCGTTTATCTCGTCGACGACGGCAGCAACACGCTGGCAGTGCTGGCGCCATAGCAGCCAGACCGCTTCGGGGCCGGCATCGGAGGTGCCGGCCCCGAACAGCACCTTGTGGCGCTGCTCAAGCGCCGTAGCCTGCCATTCCAGCTGTCGCGCTCGGCCCGAGCCTCGTCGCCGGCGAGCACCGCATACGCCGGCGCCGGACCGCTCAGCGAGGCCGCACAAGCGGATCGGCGGATAGATTGTGCGCGACCCACGACAGTCATGGAGGTAGCGATGGACGAGGTTGCGTCGAGGACGTACGCGAGATCCCTTTTCCTGGCGGTCGCGGTGGCGATCGCAACGATGATCGCCGCAGGGCTGATGGACGGACCCGCGCTTGCCCGTGGGGTTACAGGCCGGCCGCGTCCAGCAGCCCGCGTCGCCGTCGCCGCGCCTTGCGCAGCGCAGGGTAGTTGCCAGTATTGCGCCCCAGGCGGCGTGTCGACGGGGAACTGCACACGCTCGAAGCTCGAGTACAACGTCGCGTGGTGCGGCCGTAACAAGCGCCGCCTGAGCGCCGCGAACAAGGCGAAGTGTGCAGCTGAAGCCCGCTATCTCGGTTGGGGGCCGGCCGATCAGCTGCTGCCGTGGATCGAAATCATCTGCGCGCCGCCCAACGCGAGAACGATCTACTTGGCAGTCACGGGAGCGGTCGAGGAGACAGGGCCGATCGGGCTGGCGTGCGCGGGGATCAGCGTCTATGCCGGCCTGCGATCTTTGGTTTTCAAGCTCGTCTGACCGTATCCCGGACCCGGATCTGATGGACCGCAGGACGCGACGCAAGCCGCGGCGATCCGCCGAGCTCGATCGCCGATCGGGCGACATCGGCGCCACACTGAACAGTGATGCCGTTCAAGCTGATCGCGCTCGTCCTGCCCCTAGGGCTGGACACGTTCTTCGTCGCCGCGGCGCTCGGCGTCCGGGGCGTGACCGCGAGGCAGCGCGTCCGCACGTCGCTGTCGCTCACCGCGTTCGAGGCGACGATGCCTCTGGTCGGCCTGGTGCTCGGCCGCTCGCTGGCGGGCGCGATCGGCACCGCGGCCTCATTCGCGGCGATCGGGGTCCTGCTCGCGCTCGCGGTTCACATCCTGGTCGCTGACGACGACCACGAGCCGGCCACAGCGATGGGCCGTGGGCTCGGCGCATCGATTGCGCTTGGGTTCTCGGTCAGCCTCGACGAGCTCGCGATCGGCTTGACGTGCGGTCTGTTGGCGCTCCCGATCGCGCCCGTGATCGCGCTGATCGCGCTGCAGGCGTTCATCGTCGCCCAAATGGGGATGCGGGTCGGGAAGCGGATCGGCAAGCGAGTCCGTGAAGGGGCGGAGCGCCTCGCCGGCGCTGGACTTGCGCTGCTCGCGATCGGCTTGCTGATCGCGACGCTGGCCGGGTAGGCCGCGACGCCGTCGCTTTCCGGGGAGCCCTCACGCCGCCTGCCGCTCGTCCCGCGCGACAACCGCCAAGAACGCGTCGACGACCGCCGGATCGAACTGCGTGCCCCCGGCAGCGCACGAGCTCGGCGAATGCCTCCGCTGACGTGCAACCCGAGTGGTACGGACGATCTGAGACCATCGCCTGGTAGGCGTCGCAGACGGCGACGACGCGCGCCGCGAGCGGAATCTGGTCGCCCCCAAGCCCGTCGGGGTAGCCGCGACCGTCCCAGCGCTCGTGGTGACTGCGCGCGACGGGCCACGTGCGCGAGCGGCGCATCGCTCAGCAGGATCCGTTCGCCATCACCGTGTGCCGGCGCATGAACTCCCACTCGCGGTCGTCCGCTCGCGGACGATCTGCAGCAGCGCCGAGATCGCGCCCGAGCAGGGTCGATGCAGGCGGCCGAGGTGCTTCTCCGCGTACATCCGCTGGTCGACCACGCCGGCGTGATCGCGGTACGGAGCCAGCACGCAGAATTCATCATCGCCGCCCATCCGGAACCCCTTCCCGTGCGGCGCGACGGCCTGCTCGAGCCGCGTCGCCAGCCGCTGCAGCACCGCGTCACCAGCGGGATGCCCGAACGTGTCGTTGTAGTGCTTGAACGCGTCGAGGTCGAACAGCGCCAGCACGGTCGGCCGCTCGGCGGTCGCGGCGGATGCGGCCGCCCTCAGATCGAGCTCGAGCGAGCGGCGGTTCGCCAGGCCGGTCAGCGCGTCGGTCGCGGCCTCGACCGCCGTCGCCCTCAGCAGGCGGTCGTTGTCCACGAGCGTCAGCGCCTGGCGCAGCAGCGCCGCGACGAGGCCGGCGGCGGACAGGCCGACGACCAGGGCGCCGTGGTGCCGACGGGTGCAGCAACGAGTGATGCACGTCGATCGTCTCGCAGCCGACGAACACCGCCATGTCGAGCGCCAGCGGCAGCCAGATCGCCGGCAGCCAGCCGTTGAGCGCGCCCGCGCCGGCGATGAAGCCGCCTGCGAACACGTCGAGCAGCGGCAACAGGGAGTGGACTGACACGGTTGTGCCGTCCGCGGTGGCGCCGGCCGTCAGCCACGGGGTCAGCAGCAGCGCGGCGAGCGCCGCGGCGACGGCGATCCACGCCGGACGCTCGGCGCCGGCAGCGAGTGCGATCGCGAGCGACCCGAAGATTGGCACGCCGAGCGCGAGGCCGAGCGGTCCCGCCAGCCGCCTGCGGTGCCCGGCACCCACGAGCGCAAGCAACCCGCCCGCGGCGGCGGCCAACAGCCCGGCTGTCAAAACCACTTGTGACGGCACGCCGTCGGCCGTGACCGGCATCGACGATGCTCGATGTGTTGCTTGGCTCATCGGCCGCGGTGCCGATCACACAAGTGAGTGACGGGTTGGCCGACGAGTTCGCCGCTCGCTCGCGGGCGCGTTGGGAGGTCGGGCCCCGGGCAGCGCGGTTGAAGCGCGCCGTCCGTCCGGCACACGCCGTCCACAACGTTACGTAACGGCATTCGCGCTCGTCGGCTGTAACGAAATGTCTCGCGGCGGGCCAAAACGTGACGACAGCTGGACCGCGCAGGCGGTACGTAACGTTTTGGGTGCAGCTCCCCCTGGAGGGACGTCATGCCGCGCGGGGGTTCTGGCCGTAGCCGTAGCGTGAGTCCTGGTTGCGCTGTCGTTCTTGGGTGAGAGGTGGAGGTGGTTGCAGTATCGGTCGAAGTCGTTGATGCTTCGGATCGCGCGGAGCTTGCGGATCGCTTCGGCGCGGTGCACGCCTCGGCGGGCTCCGGCGATGCCGATCCGGGTCCTTGTCCACTACCTGGACAGGGACGATCAGGATTTGACCTTGACGTTTGCGCGCTTCCGCGTCTTTGGTGATCGGCGTCGATCTGGTGGTTGTTGCCGTCGCCTAGCG
>JBEKRJ010000225.1:0-7224 GCA_049518835.1 Solirubrobacteraceae bacterium | reverse complement strand
TCACCTCGGCGACGGCGGCCGGCGCCCCGGGAGGGGGCTGGACCATGCCGCCGGTGTCGACCGCAATCCCGCCGACGTCGGCGTTGCTGATCGCGGCGGCGCGCGCCGCCTGCGCCGCTGCGCGCGCCTCGAGCGTCGCCAGTTGTGAGTTGAGCTTGCTCAGCTTGCCCTTGTCGTCGGCGCGTGCGCGCAGCAAGCCGATCTGGCGCGCCAGCAGCGCCGCCTGCAAAGCAGCCACCTGGTTGCGCTCGGCGAGCACCTGATCGGTCAGCGTGCGGTCGCGCTGCTCGAGTCCGGCCAGCACCGTGACCTGGTGCGTGACGGCCGCCCGCGCCGCGCGCGTCGCCGCGACCACCGACGCGTCCTGATGGCCGATTCGCTGCAGGAAGCTGACCTGCTCGAGCAGCTCGCTGAACCCGTGCGCCTGGAGGATCACAGTCATCAGGTCGGGCTGGCTGTTCTCGTAGCGGGCCAGCAGGTTGGCCTCGAGCGCGACCGTCGCTCGGTGGAGCAGGTTCTCGAGGTCGACGAGATGATTGCGAGCTGCAAGCAACGCCGCCTCGACTTCCCGTAGCTGCGCCTCTGACGTCGTCAGGCGGACCGTCAGCGTCGCCAGCCGTGTCCGCGCCGCCTGCAGGCCGCTGGTCGTCGTGCGGATCTGGGCGCTGTCGGTTGCGATTGTCGCCTGCAGCGACGCCGCCGCGGAGCGGCTCGCATTGATCTGACTCTGGAGGTCGCCGGAGCTGGTTGCCGTCAACTCGGTGGCGAGCGCCACGCCGCAGACCGCAAGGAGCGCGGCGAGGAAGCGGGAATATCGAATCAACGTGCGCATCGTTGCGGGCGCGCGGGCGCGCATCCGTGCGCGGCAAACCGCTGCCAACGGCGCCGCGGTCCGGCGGCGAGGTAGCGGGCTGGTCGTCCGCGAGGGGCGCGATCACCTTAACACCCGTCCTCGCGATCCGGAGGCCAGCTCCTGCACTTGCAAGCGATCTTGCACCCCGCGCGCGACCGGCCGCGGACCCCCGAAAGGACAATGCGCAGCTGCAATCAAACCGACACAGGAGCGCGAATGCATCGCACCGCGGTGAGCGACACCTTTCGTAGGCACCAATCCGAGCACGAACACCTCCACGGCGCCTTTGGCTCGGACCGGTTCGGCGTCATCTCCGAGCGCGGCGCGCGGTTGTTCGGCACGCCCCAATACATCGTCGGCCAGACGATCATCGTCGTGATCTGGATCGCGGTCAACGCCGCCGCGGTCAGCCTCCGCTGGGACCCGTACCCGTTCATCCTGCTCAACCTCGCGTTCTCGACCCAGGCCGCCTACGCCGCACCGCTGATCCTGCTCGCTCAGACGCGGCAGGCGGACCGCGACAAGGCGCACGAGGAAGCGGCCGCCAAGCATCGCGACGAGCTAGCCGACAACCAGACCCGACTGTTGCAGGAGAACACGACTCTGACCGAGCAGGTGGCGAAGCTCAGCGAGGAGATCGACGAGCTCGCCAGGGCCATCCATGCGTGCGTGCTGGGCCAGGATTGAGTCGAGGTCCTCACTTGCAGTGGCCGGCGAGACGCGCCCCGCCCGGATCGCGGTCAGCGGTCCGGCGCCACCGGGCTTGGATGCCGCGGCTCGTATAGCGCCAGCTCGCTGCCGCCGGGGAGCCGGAACGCCGTGATCCGTCCCCATCGCTGGTCGCTGATCGGGCGGGTGATCTCGACCCCCTTGCGCTGCAGCTCGTCGATCGTCTGCTCGAGCTGATCGCAGATCAGATACAGCTCGTGCTTGGGGGCACCGTCGGACGGATGGACGGCCAGCTCGGCCGGCGGCAGCGCGAAGATCTGCCATCCGCCGCCCGCGTCGACCGACGGGAATCCGAGCACGTCGGCGAACAGTGCGCGGTCAGCGTCTGGATTCGCCGAGAAGATGATCGTGTGCGCGCCGGTGATCACGCTGGACGGATTATCCGTTGCGATCAAGAACCGACGACGACCGCCTCGCGCGCGTAAGTGCCGTCGGTCGCGCAGTCGACCAGGAACCGCGCGAGGTCAGCGCGCACGACCTGGCCAAAGCGACCCGGCTCGCCCTCGCGCGCCACGCGCAGGGCGCCCCGCGCCGGGCCCGGACGAAACCGCGGCGGGCGGACCAGCACCCAGTCAAGCCCACTCGCGCGCACGACCTGCTCCTGTTGCTCCTTGTCCGGGAGCATCGGCGCGAGCACACGCAGGATCACTTCGCGCTGAAACAACGATGCGTTCGCGCGGCTCGCGCCCGTTCCGATCACGGTCACGCACACCAGCCGCCCGACGCCCACCGCGTTCATCGCAGCGACCAGGTTGGCGGTGCCGTCCTGCAGCAGCGTGCTGCGCCGGCGGACGCTCGCCGTGCCGAGCGCGCAGATGACCGCGTCGCGGTCACGAACCGCCGGCGACAGTGACGCCGGCGCGAGCACGTCGCCAACGACCAGCTCGACGTCGTCGCCCAGCGCCGCCCGCCCTGCGTCGCGCACGAGCGCGGCGACGCGATGCCCGCGCGCGACCGCGTCGGCGACGACGTCTCGCCCCAGCGGACCCGTCGCGCCGACGACGAGCAGTCTCATCGCCGGCGACTTCTATCACCATCTCGTGAAGCCGGCAAGCTCCGCTGCGGTCAACCCGCTGCGCAGGGGAGCGGACCGCTACAACCGCGGAGGGCGGTCGGCTGCGGGAGGCTGCCTGCTCGTCCTCCGCCGAGGGATGGACAAACGTGACGTAGGCAAATCCGCGGGCGTTGGTCGTAACGTTTTGGCTCGGAGAAAGCCAAGGCGTCACGCCGAGCGTAGTGTTTGCCGGCGCGTAACGTCGTGCCGGGATGGTTCGCGGTCTCGGCGGCGCAGCTGACGACTCAGCCGCGGCCGACGAACGGCATCGTTGTCGCCATCACCGTGATCGACAGCACGTTTGCCTCCGGCGGCAGTCCCGCCATGTACAGCACGGCGTCGGCGACGTGCTGCACCGACATCGTCGGCTCAGGCCGGATCGAGCCGTCGGCCTGCACCGTGCCGGCCGCGATCTGGCCGGTCATCTCGGTCGCCGCGTTGCCGATGTCGATCTGCCCGCAGGCGATCCCGTGGCGCCTGCCCTCGAGCGCGAGCGCCTTCGTCAGCCCCGTGATCCCGTGCTTGGACACGGTGTACGCGACGGCGTGCGGGCGCGGGACCTGGGCCGAGATCGAACCGTTGTTGATGATCCGCCCGCCGCTCGGCTGCTGGCGGGCCATCCACGCATACGCGTGCTGAGCGCACATGAACGCGCCGGTCAGGTTGGTCTCGATCGTCCTTGTCCAGGAATCGATCGGGTAGCGCTCGATCGGGGCCGAGTCCCCGAACGTACCCGCGTTGTTGACCAGCAGATCGAGCCTGCGCAGCCGCTGCGCGGCGAGCTCGAACAGCGCCTGCACGCTGGCGGCGTCGGTGACGTCCGTCGCCGCGACAAACGACCCATGATCCTCGCCCAGGCCCGCGAGCGTCGAGTGCAGCGCGTCGGCGCGCCGCCCGGCCAGCGCGACCACATACCCGGCCTCGACGAGCGCCCGCGCGACCGCGCGCCCGACGCCCGAGCCCGCGCCGGTGACGATCGCGGTCGGTCGGTTTGTCGGCTCGATGGGCAGCGGCATGCGGGTGATTAAACAGCGCGCCGGCTGGCGATCGGGGCCGAGCTTGCGTACAGTGACGGCGATGGCGACCGGGTGGCAGCAGCGCAAGCGCTACGCCGAGGTGCTCGGCCGGCGGATGGCCTACGTGGAGCAGGGCGACGGGGCGGCGATCGTGCTCCTGCACGGCAACCCGACCTCGTCGTATCTGTGGCGTGCGGTGATCCCCGAGCTGACGGGACGCGGGCGGTGCATCGCCCCGGACCTGATCGGGATGGGTGACTCCGACAAGCTCGGCGCGGACGATCCCGAGCGCTACACGTTCGCAAGTCACCGCCGGTTCCTCGACGCGTTCCTGGACGCGCTCGGGGTCAGCGAGAAGGTGACGCTCGTCGTGCACGATTGGGGCAGCGCGCTGGGCTTCGACTGGGCGCGCCGGCATCCGGAGCGCGTGCGCGGGATCGCGTACATGGAAGCGATCGTTCGTCCGCTGGGCGGCTGGGAAGAATGGCCCGACGCGGCGCGCTCGATCTTTCAAGCGCTGCGCTCGCCGGCCGGCGAGCCGATGATCCTGCACAAGAACGTGTTCGTCGAGCGGATCCTGCCCGCCTCGATCGTGCGCGAGCTCGCCGCCGAGGAGTTAGACGAATACCGCCGGCCGTTTCGAACGCCCGGGGAGGACCGCCTCCCGACGCTCGTCTGGCCCCGGCAGATACCGATCGGCGGCGAGCCGGCCGACGTCCACGCGGTCTGCGAGGCCTATGCCCGCTGGCTTGCCGGGGGCGGCGGCCCGCCCAAGCTGTTCATAAACGCCGACCCGGGGACGATTCTGATCGGCGGCCAGCGTGAGTTCTGTCGCGGCTGGCGCAAACAGACCGAGGTCACGGTCGCCGGACTGCACTTCATCCAGGAGGACTCCGGACCTCAGGTCGGGGCCGCGATCTCGCGCTGGATGGCCGATCTGTAAGGCGCCGCGCGGCCCGGCGGCCCCACCTCAATAAGCGGGCGCCGCGTCCGCGTAAGGCACAACGATCCAAAATCGGCACCGTTCGCCCGATGTGCGCCGCGCGTCTTACGCGCATGATGGCGGTTACTTCGAGTGAAAGGAACCGGTCATGAACAGCATGCTCAACGCGCCGATGGCGACTGCGCACGTAGCCGAGTTGCGGCACTCCGCGGAGCGCCGGGGCGACGGTGGCTTGCCGACGTCGGCCCCGGTCGAGCTGCGAGCGGCTCACGCGCGCGACGCGGTTGCCCTGCTGCGATTGGCGCAGCTCGACGATCAGCCCGAGCTTCAGGGTCGGGTGCTGCTTGCGTCGCTCGACGGTCAGCCGGTCGCCGCACTGTCGCTGGATGACGGGCGGGTTGTCGCCAACCCGTTCGTCGCGACGGGGGAGGCGGTGGCGCTGCTGCGCCTGCGGACGCGGCAACTCGCGTCGGCCCGCGCGCGCCGTTGGCGGCGGATCCCGCGGCTGCGCCTGGCGTGATGCCATCGGCGCCCAATATGTGCGCTGGTAGACGCACGTAAGGGGCTCATGACTTGGCGATTGTCATTCGACCGTCGCTCCACAGCCAGCTAGCCTGACATTGATAGACACAAATATCATGCTATTGTAGTCGTATATCGACGAGAGGACGCGAAACTCCCCTCACACCCCCTCCGAGGGAGGTCCTCGAAATGCTCACCAAGACACGCGGCACGCCGGTCCGATCGCCTGCGCCGGGAGTGATCCCCGACACGATCACAGGGCCTGTGGGCAACGGCTCATCCGGGGCGACGGACCCGGGCGTCGGGACCGTGCAGGCATCCGCTGTGACGGCGAATGGCACCGAGACACGTGCCGAGCACTTGCGCCGCAAGGCGCTCCGGGGGCGACTTCACGGCTACGCGGTCGCAGCCGTCGCGCTCGTCGCCGTGCTGATCGCGCTCGCGGCGTCGAACACCGCGCACGTCAAGGTCAGCTGGCTTGTTGGCAGCTCGCACGTGTCGCTCGTGTGGCTGGTGCTCGCGGCCGCGATCCTGGGCTGGCTGCTCGGGCTGATGACCAGCGCCAGGTTGCGCTGGCGCACCCGCGCCCCACGGCCCCAACGTGGTGCCCGGTCATGACCCGCTCCACGCAGCTGCTCATGCAAGCTGTCAGCGCGACGAAGCGTCGGGCTGAGGCAGGTGCTCGGCCCGAGCCGGCGTCGATGAGGTTCGTCGTCGTTGAGGACAACGCCGGCGGCTATCGCTGGACGATCGTCGCCGGAAGCGGTGAGAACCTCGCGCAGTCCTCGCGCTTCGCGTCCCGCGAGCAGGCCGAGCGAGCCGCACGGATCGTGTGCAGCGGCGCTGCCTCAGCGCGATTCGACGACCGCGCCGGCGACACGCTCTGTCAAGCGACCGAACCTGGTTGGCCTGAAGCCGGCCAGGCCGAAGCCTGGCTGCAAAACAGGACGTTGGCGCGGATCCCGGCCCGGCAGGGCCGGTAGCCGATCCGCTAAAGCCACCGCGCCATCAGCCCGAGCGACACATCGCCGGCCAAGCCTACTCTGTCCGCGATGCTACCGGCGCTGGTGCGGGCCACCGTTGATGATCTGCTCAGGCGAGTCGATCGCGCGCTCCCGGGACGGATCGAGGGCTTCTACGTCGTTGGCTCGGCCTGCCTGGGAGGGTTCCGTCCGGGGCACAGCGATCTCGACTTCGTCGCGATCGTCGCCAGCGAGCTGCGCCGAGAGGAGCTGGCGCAGCTGCGCGCGGTGCACCTGGGTCGCTGGCGCGCGGCGCTCGTGGCCGACGGCCTGCTCGGGCGGCGCTGGCCGCTGGTCTGCAATGGCATCTACCTGCGGCCGGATGATCTGGCCCGCTCGCCGCTGGACGTCGCGCCGCTTGCAGCCCACGTCGCGGGGCGCTTCGCTGCCGGCGCTGGTGCGGGCTTCGACGTCAACCCAGTGACCTGGCACATGCTCGCGCACCACGGAATCGCGGTTCGCGGCCCGGAGCGCGGCCACCTGCAGGTTCGCGAGCACGCCGGCGAGCTGGCGAGCTGGACGCTTGACAACCTCAACGGCTGGTGGCGGCGCTGGGAGGAGCGTGCGCGCCACAGTCCGGCGCCGATCGCGCGGGCGATGCCTCGGCGCTATGCCGCCGGGGGCGTGCTCGGGGCGCCGCGCCTGCACTACACGCTTGCGACCGGCGCGATCGCGACCAAGGAGCACGCCGCTCAGTACGCGCGCGAGCTGTTCGAGGAGCGCTGGCAGCCGCTGATCGACGACGCGCTGGGTTGCCGGCGCGCCGAACGGGCGCGCATGCCGTACGCGCGTCATCCGCTCCGCCGGCTGCGCGACGCGGGCGAGTTCGTCGCCGCCGTGATTGCAGCTGCCAACGATCGCTGGGGCGATCGCGCGCGGGCGCATTCCTGAGCGGCGCTGTCACGGGCCCGTTCAGTTCCCGTTCACTGTCATGCCGGTGTCGGGATCGAAGAAGTGCAGCTTGCTGGAGTCGAGCCACAGCTCGGCACGCCCTCCGGTGCGGGCGCGGCTTTGTGGACTGAGACGGGCGACGAGCACGAGCACGAGGTTGCGCGACTCGGTCGCCGGCTTTCGGATCGATGTCG
>JBEKRJ010000224.1:0-7227 GCA_049518835.1 Solirubrobacteraceae bacterium | reverse complement strand
TGGCTCTCTGTGCTCGACGGCGTTCGCCACGGTGACGCCCGGGTGGGAGTGTGTGCCCAGCACCGCCGGGCAGGCGGTCACCTCAGGCGGGACCGGCGCGTCACCCTCCTGCGGGTCTGGCAGCACGCCGGTGCTCGCCCCAACCTATGTGTCCTCCGGCGCCGGTGGCTACGCGACCGCGCAGTTCTCCGGCGTCAACCTGCAGGTCGTCAACGGCTCAGGGTCCGAGACTGCCCCCAACGGCGAGGGCAACCTCGTGATCGGCTACGACTCTTCCCCCGGAACCCAGACCGGGTCCCACAATCTCCTCCTCGGCAGCAACCAATCGGACACCAGCTACGGCGGCATCGACGCGGGATCCTTGAACACCATCAGCGGTCCGGGCGCATCGGTTCTCGGCGGCCAATCCAATACCGCCTCGGGTGGGACCGTCACGGGCGGGACCAATAACAAGGCGACCGGCAGTCTCAGCTCGGTCAGCGGCGGCTCCGGCAACACCGCGAGCCAAGCGTACGCCTCGGTCAGCGGCGGCGAGAGCAACAACGCGAGCGGCGAGCTAAGCTCGATCAGCGGCGGCGAGTTGAATACCGCCAGCAACTACGGCAGTTCGGCCAGCGGCGGGTACAGCAACCTAGCGAGCGGCGAGTTCAGCGCGGTCAGCGGCGGCGAGAGCAACAATGCCACTGGGCCGTACAGCTCGGCCACGGGCGGCCAAGACAACACCGCGAGCGGCGGACAAAGCTCGGTCACCGGCGGATACGGGAGCACCGTGAAGGGTAGCTGGAGCTCGATCCTTGGCGGCTTGCAGAACACCGAGAACGGTGAGTTCAGCTCGATCCTGGCAGGGGGCAACCTCAATCTCAACGCGACCTGCCCGCCGATTCCGCCTACCACCGTCTGCTCATAACCCGATGTGTCTCGGTGTCTCGGCGCGGCTCGCCGAGACACCGAGCCCGGGACGCATAACAGGCGGGGTGAGGCGCAACCAGCGGCCTCACCCCGGGCCCGGGCGCGCGGCCGGCAGCATTCGCCCCGGTCGTAACCCCTATCCGGTGGAGAAGGCGAAGCGGACCAAGAACCCAGCGCGCCTAAAGATTGAACCCCCCCGGGCAGATGCGCGCTCCCGGTCGGGCGCGACACTCGCGGCGATGAAGAACTCCCAAGCCCCCCCCTGTGGTTCGAGGGGACGTGACCCGGACTTTGCGTACACCAATCCACTACCTGACTGACGCAGAACACTGACTCGGAGGACCGATGTTCACTAGCAGCACTACGCCGACGCTGTCGGCTATCGCAGCGAGCCCTCCCGCCGCCGCTGACATGACCCCTCAGGCAGCTAGCGAGGGGTATCGCATGCGGCAACCGCAAGCGGCGATCGCCACGCGACTCGACCGGTTCCGTCGCCAGTTCCTCGACGCCGCCGGAGCCGGGCGACGAACAGGCGTCCGTCGTTCGGGCCGCGCTCGTCGTACGATGCCGGTGCCGGGCTCGCGTAGGGTGGGGACGGCGATGTCAGCGACGATGGACGTCGACTGGGTCGTGATCGGCTCGGGGTTCGGGGGCAGCGTCGCGGCGTTGCGGCTGGCGCAGAAGGGCTACTCGGTGCGGGTGCTGGAGAGCGGGCGGCGCTTTGAAGATCGGGATTTCGCGCGTAGCACGTGGGACGCGCGGCGCTACTTTTTCGCGCCGCGGCTGGGGCTGCGCGGGATCATGCGCCTGACGCCGTTCCCCGACGTCCTGATCGCGTCCGGCGCGGGTGTCGGCGGCGGCAGCCTCGGCTACGCGAACACGCTCTACCGCGCCCGCGACTCGTTCTTTGAGGATCCGCGGTGGCGCGATTTGGCTGACTGGAAGGCCGAGCTGGACGCGCATTACGACACCGCGGAGCGGATGCTCGGCGTCAGCGACGTGACGTTTGACTCAGACGGCGACATTCTCCTGCGCGAGCTGGCCGGCGCGCTCGGCGTTCAGGACACTTACGGCCACACACGCGTGGGGGTCTATCTCGGCGAGCCCGGCGTTGAGCACCCCGACCCGTATTTCGACGGGGACGGCCCGGCCCGGACCGGCTGTATCCGCTGCGGGGAGTGCATGGTCGGCTGCCGCCATGGGGCCAAGAACACGCTCGTGAAGAACTATCTGTGGTTCGCCGAGCGCCTCGGCGTAAGGATCGACGCGGAGCGCACAGTCACCGACGTGCGTTCGCTCGGCGCCCCGGACGGCTCTGAGGGATACGCGGTCACGCACGTCCCAAGTGGCGCGCTGCGCCGCGGCCGCGGCGAGCGGATCACCGCGCGTGGTGTCGTGCTCGCTGCCGGTGCGTTGGGCACCAACCGGCTGCTGGCCAACTGCCGGCATCGTGGTTCGCTGCCGCGCGTGTCCGAGCGCCTCGGGCACCTGGTGCGGACCAACAGCGAGTCGATCGTGGCCGTCACCGCGCCCGATGACACGCGCGACTTCACCGCCTCGGTAGCGATCAGCTCGAGCATCTACCCCGATCCCGACACGCACATCGAGCTGGTCACCTACGGCCGCGGTGGCGGCGCGATGAAAACGATGTTCACCGCGCTCGTCGGCGACGGCACCAGGGTCACGCGGCCGCTGCGCTGGCTGGCCGCGATCGCGCGCCACCCGATCCGCTTCGCGCGGCTGCTCGCGACGCCGAACTGGTCGCGGCGCACGGTGATCGTGCTCGTGATGCAAACGGTCGACAGCGCGCTGCGGTTCGCGCCGCGGCGACGGCGCCTCTCCGGCGGCGTGCGGATCACGACCGAGCAAGACGCGACGAACCCCAACCCCACGTTCATCCCCGCCGCAAACCACGCGGCACGGTGGCTGGCCGACCGGATCGGCGGGATCGCGCAGAGCGGAATCCCCGAGGCGCTGTTCAACGTGCCCGGCACCGCGCACATCCTCGGCGGCGCGGTCATCGCCGCCGACCCCTCCCACGGCGTGATCGACGCGCACGGCCGCGTGTTCGGTTATCAGAACCTGCTGATCACCGACGGCTCCGCGCTACCAGCCAACCCGGGCGTGAACCCAAGCCTGACGATCACGGCGCTCGTAGAGGCCTCGCAGTCCCCGCTCGAGCTCGCCCGCGCGCTCACTGATCACGGCGCTGCGCTGCGGCGCGCCGGCCGCCGCGTACAGGCCCGCGGCGAGCTTGAGCGCGCGCTGGACTTCGCCCACCATTGCGGCGCGCGGCGGATCGCTAACCAGGCGCGGGCGGAGTTGATCGCCGCGGGCGCCAGGCCGAGGCGTGACGCGATCACCGGCCGCGACGCGATCACCGCCGGCGAGCTACGCGTAGCGAGGCTCGCCGCCGAAGGTCTCACCAACCGCGAGATCGCACAAGCGCTGTTCATCACCACCAAGACCGCCAAGGGACACCTCAGCAGCGTATACCGCAAGCTCGAGATCACCCGCCGAGGCCAACTCGTAAACGTGCTCACCGCCTACCGCAAGCTCGAGATCACCGCTGCGACCACCTCGCCACCGCGCTAGTCGACGACAGCGGCGAGTGCCCGAACGCCAGCGCGACGATCTCCTAAGACAAGACCGCGCCCGCCAAAAGACAGGACCCTGCCGGCCGGTGCGCCACGCGCCCAGCCGAGCGAGACTCGCTGCCAACGACGATCGCCACTCCCGAACGTGGCGTCCGTGACCTGTCGTTCTCGTCAATGAAAGGCGGTAGTTATGCAGTTTCGTGTTCGTCTAGCCGCAACCGTCGTGGCGGCGGCCATTTCGGCCCTCTCGCTCGCGGCGGCAGGGGCGACGCCGGCGAGCGCCGCATCGGCATTAGGGGTGACCTACAGCGGCTCCTCGCTGTGTGTTACCGTCAGCACAGAAGTAATGCCGTACTCCAGTCAGTATAGTGATGACAACGGCTTTGTATACGCGGACGCCGAGCCGTACTTCAGCAACTGCTCGACACCACAGGAAGAGCCGTACGGCGACGTCGCCACACAGGCTGAGGTCTACAAATGGACCGGCTCGTCCTGGGCGTACTGCGCGAGCACCGGCTGGGTATACGAAGGATACCGCGTCGAGGACGGATTCCCGTCGTTTGGCGCTTACGCGGCAGGGTATCTCGCCGGGACCTGCGGCGCCGGCTATTACGGCGTGCAGGGCGCAGGCTTTGTCTGGGCGAATCCCACCGGCGGCGGCTACCAGTGGAACGGCAATTGGGTGTGGTCCGGCTATGAGTACTATCCGGTCACAATCACGCCCGCAAGGGTCGCGATGACGCCCAGCAAGCAGTCCCAAGCCACAGCGCCGCTCGGCGGCGCAGGCGGCGCTCGGTTCGACAAGCTGCCGACCGAGACGCCGGTCGTCAACCACGCCGGCCAACTCATCGGGGACACGCACGGCAACCTGGAGACACACCGCACGGACGTCCAGCCACCCGTCCAAAGCGCAAGGTAACAAGACCCTGAGGATCCGCGACCACGGAGGGTCGCGGTACCTCCACTTGGGAGTTGCATTGCTATGCGTGGAGAACGCCATACGGTCAGCGGCGCGGGCGGCGTGCCCATCGGTCTCCTGACAGCTGGGACCGGTCGGCCGCTACTGCTGGTCCACGGCGGCATGAGCTGCATCGAAGCATGGAAACCGATCTGGCCAGCCCTCGTCGAATGCTGGCGCGTGACGGCGATGGACCGCCGAGGGCGCGGCACCAGCGGCGACGCCGAGCAATACACGATCGATCAGGAATACGACGACATTGCCGTCATCGCCGCCGGGCTTACCGAGCAACAGGGAGGACCAGTCGACGTCTTTGCCCACAGCTACGGCGCGACGTGCGCACTTGGAGCCGCAGCTCGCGGCGCGCCATATCGCCGCCTCGCGCTCTACGAGCCCCCAGGACCACAGACCAACCCCCCAGCGTGGCTGCAATCGGCAGCCACGCTGGCCACCGACGGTCACCCCGAGCAGGCGATGTTCAGCTTCCTCACGGACATCGTCGGCCTGAGCACCGAACAGGTCCACGCGCTCAGATCAGAGATGCCCCGCGGGCATACGACGTCCTCCCAATCGTGTCCGCGACACTGCCGCGAGAAGGACAGGCGCTCACGAACGTCAACCTACTAAAGGATGCCGAACTCGTGAAATGTCCTGTCCTGTTGCTGTTGGCCCAGCACAGCCCTCCTTGGGCATCAGAGAACACCTACACTTTGGCCGCAGCGCTGGCCAACGCCAACCTCGTGATCCTTTCCGGCCAAGGCCACGAAGCGGTCCAATCGGCGCCGGACATGATCGTTGCTGCGCTGCGGCGATTCTTCGCCGATGACAGGCTTTCACCACCAACTGCGGGAACGGGCCAGCGCGCCGGTCCTCGCCCGACCGTAGGCTTGGTGGCGGTGGAGCGTGGCGTAGGCAACGGCGAAGTCGCCACACCTGGATGACCGCGCGCGAGCCGGGGGCGAGATCCTCGGGCTCGTCGCCGGCCAGGTGACGGGTGACGGTGACGCCGTTCTGGCCGTCCGCCGCTGCCTTGGAGGTCGGTTTCGGGATGGCGTTGAGCCGAGCAAGTAGATGGGGCGACACCATCGCCCTGTTTCTCAACCAGCGCGGCAGCGGCTCAGCGGCCGCGGCGCGCACGACATCATCAGTGGCATCGCCGCGGCCGCCGGTCTCGACGACGACACGACCGTCCACATCCTCAGGCACACGTTCGCGACCACGCTCATGCGTGGCGGCACGGACCTCGTGATCGTCGCCGAGCTGCTCGGCCACGCCCGCCTGGAAACGACCCGCGGATACACGCGCCCGAGGTTGTAATTCCGCGCGACTTCTGAGCGGGAGGCAGACAAAGACCAAGCGCACGGCGTTTGGGCCGCCAATGAGACAGGACGACCCTGGCGGCACACGGCGCCGACAGGCGCGACGGGCCTGCCAGTGGATGCGGTCCGTGCCTTCGCGCCTCGCGCAAGCAGCGGGTTAGTTCAGTAAGGCCGCGAAGCGGCCCAAGCGTTGCGCGCGGGTCGCATGCACCCAACCGTCACGGCGTCGTGACTGGCAGTCGGTGTCTGCACGGTTAAGCAAGGTAGCGATCACGAGCCGATACGTCGTGACGCCGTCAGGGCCGCTGGTTAGCGACGCTGTCGGAGCTATGGTCGACGCGGGGTGGAAGAGGCGTTGCCTGCAAGCAATCGAGCAGCTTGATCAGCGTCCTAAAGGTAAGATATGGCGGCCTCGAAGCCTTCGATTCTCGGTATATGCCCATGCCATAGTGGTAGCACACGACGGCGGTATTCCTAGATATCGACGCAGATCTTTCACGGTTATTTATCAGCGCCTTGTCGGTGGCCGGGCGGTTACGTGACTTTGCCTGCAAAGCGCCAGGTTTGGAGGTTTGGCGCACTCTTACCGAACGCTAAGGTTGCGATGGAGTAGAGTCGGTGGTGCGCTGACCTTGCGGCTAGAAACGCTCGACGCAAGGACGAAGGCGCGGATGTCACCGACTGCGCAGCGGCGTGGCTGCCAGACGCGAGGCCAGGGCTGCGAGTTCTGGCTTGAAGGAAGGGTCGGTGCGTCCTCCCGGCGTCGCGCCACCACCCGGTTCCCACGTCCCTATCTGAATGATCGCTCGGGGGTCGCGCCTATGGTTACGGCGCGCAGTCCGAGAGCGACGGAAAGGCACCAACATGATGACAGCGGTGACATGCAGGACGGAGAGCCGGGTCGCGCGCAGGCGGCGCGAGCTCGATCGCGATCGCGACGAGGGACGACGCTTGAACGCGATCGCGGCCGGCGGAAGCTTTGACGCCGGCGAAGGTCGAGGACCGACGCGCATCCGTGGCGTGATGGTCAATCACGCTGGGCATCTCGACGATTCGATCGCCGATGAGTCAGCGTGCCCTTGACCGAGACACAACCAGCGCCACATCTCGCGGTCGACGGCGCCATGGCGGCGGCTGACGCCGTTCGCCGAGCGGCTCATCCGCAGGCTGAACTGTGTGAGCCCGAATGGCTCGCCGTCGTCGTCGGAGCGGTAGCGCCCGAGCCGCAAGATGAGTCGGGATCGACGCCCAGCTCGGCCACCAGCCCCCCGATCGCGCCGAGCAGCTGCTGACGCGGGAAAGTCTCGTTGCCCGCCCCGACGGGCGTGTGGGTCGTGAACACCGTCCGCCGCCGCGCGACCTCGAGCGCCGCGTCGACCGACGCTCCGCGCGCCGTCTCCCGGCGGGTGAGCTCGAGCACCGCCAGCGCCGCATGCCCCTGGTT
>JBEKRJ010000223.1:0-7236 GCA_049518835.1 Solirubrobacteraceae bacterium | reverse complement strand
AACGGCGCCGGCGAGCCCGCCGGCGCTGGCGTCCCCGCCGGCGCTGGCGTCCCCGCCGGCGCTGGCGTCCCCGCCGGCGCTGGCGTCCCCGCCGGCGCTGGCGTCCCCGCCGGCGCTGGCGTCCCCGCCGGCGGAGCGCACGGGTGCGAGCTCGCCCGCGAGACCGAGAGCACGATCTACCGGATCGTGCAGGAGGCGCTCAGCAACGTCGTCAAGCACGCCGAGGCCGGCCACGTGGTGCTGCGCGTCCGCCGGCTGGCGCGCCGGATCGAGATCACGGTCGCCGACGACGGGCGCGGCTTTGAGCCGGGCAGCATGCAGGAGGGGTTCGGGCTCACGGGGATGCACGAGCGGGCGCTGCTGCTCGGCGGCGAGCTCACGGTGCACTCACAGGACGGCGGCCCGACATCGGTGACCGCCGTCCTGCCATTGGTGAGCCAGCCGGCTCTTATGGGCGCGCCAGCGGTGGTGTCCCTGCCATCGACCACTTGAACTGCGTCACGTTGCCCTTGGGCGCGAACAGCCCCGGACGCGTGCCGCGGCGCACGAATAGCACCGGCGCCGGCGCCGCGTTGGCGATCTCGGAGCGCGTCGGGCCAAGTCCCTCCCGGCGCCAGCGCTCCGACAGGCCGACCACCAGCAGGCCGGCGCCGCCGGCGGCCGCGACGATCCCCTCGCGGCCCGAGTCGACGACCAGCGGCTCGGTCGCGATCCCGGTTGCCTGCTGGGCGAGCAAGCCCGCGTCGGCGAGCATCCGCGTGACCGACTTGCGGTCGTCGGTCTGACCGGCCGCGCCGAGCAGCTTCAGCGGCGCGCCGCTGGTCGCCGCCAGCCACGACCCCAGCTCGAGCGCCGCCCAGTCGTGCTCCGCGCCCCCGAACGGGACCAGCACCGGCGCGTCGGGACCGAGCTCGATCGGGCTGCCGTCGCGAGCCACCAGCACGGCGACGTCACACGCGGCCTTCTCGAGCAGCACGCTCACCTCGCCCAGCGGCACGGCGTCGCCGATCATCCGCCGGCGACCCTCGATCAGCACCAGGTCCACCTCGCCGCTGCGCTCGATGATGTGGACGAGGTCGGAGCCCACGTTGCTGGAGGTCAACGCGACGCCGCGGGCGAGCACGCCGTCGCCGGTCAGCCGCACGCGCGCCTCGTTGATCGCCCGCGAGGCCCGCTCCAGCTCGAGGTTCTCGTGCTGCAGCGCCCCGACCACGCCCGCGCCGCGGGGTGGCTGCACGAGCCGGGCGATGATCAGCTCGTGCGGCGGCTGTGAGCGAGCGAGCGGCTCGCCCAGCGCGATCAGCTGCTCCAGCGCGGCGTCGGTCTGTGGCGCCACCAGGATCGAGCGCTCCGGGACGGCGAGCCCACGAACCGTCTGCGCCTGCGTCGCGGCCGCGAACTCGTCCTCGACGTTGGCGCCGAACTCGTTGCGCGGATCGAGCAGCCTCAGCAGCGGCCCCGCCATCAGCGTCGTGACGAGCGCCATCAGCACGAGCGCCGCGAACAGCGTGTTCGAGATTGCGCCCGCCGTCAGCGCGAGGTTGAGGACGATCAGCTCGGTCAGCCCGCGGGTGTTCATCAACGTGCCGATCACGGCGGACCCGCGCCAGTCGTAGCCGGCGACGCGCGCGGCAATCATCGCGCCGAGCAGCTTGCCGACGATCGCGATCGCGATCAGCCCCAGCGTGATCAGCCACAGCTCCGGCCGGTCCAGCAGCGTGACGTTGGTCTTCAGTCCCGTGTAGACGAAGAACAGCGGCAGCAACAGCGTGACCGTGAAGTCCTGGATCCGGCGCGTGACTTCCTCGGTCAGCCGCGCGTGCCTGGGCATCGCCATGCCCATGATGAAGCCGCCGAAGATGAACGCGACGTTGATCATCTCGGTCACGTACGCCGACAGCAGCACGCCGACGACGATCGCCGCGAACCAGGCGCTTGGAATCCGCCCGACCTCGTCGAACGCGGTCGCCATCCGCGCCAGGACCCGCCGCACGAGCACCAGCATCACGAGCGTGAACAGCGCCGCCTCGCCGATCGTCTTGGCGACGTCGCCGAACGTGCCCGAGACCGCGACCGTGCTCGCCAACGCGATCAAGAACCAAGCGGTGACGTCGTCGATCGCCGCACAGGCAACCGCCAGCGACCCGATCGGGCTCTTCATCATCCGCCGTTCGGTGAGGATCCGCGCCAGTACCGGGAACGCGGTGATCGACATCGCGACGCCCATGAACAGCGCGAACGCGACGAACTTCTTGTTCGGTCCGAGGATCTTGTACAGCGGCAGCGCTGCCGCGAGCCCGAGCAGCATCGGCAGCGCGACGCTGGCGTTGGAGATCGCCGCCGCTTGCACGCCCTTGCCCTTGAGCTGATCGCGGTCGACCTCGAGCCCGACGAGGAACATGAAGAAGATCAGCCCCAGGTTCGCGGCAAAGCCGATCGCCGGCAACACGTCGGTCGGGAACAGCGTCGCCTGTAGGTTGGCCGAGATCGCGCCCAGCAGCGACGGGCCGAGCACGATCCCGGCGATCACCTCGCCCATCACCTGCGGCTGGCCGACCTTGACCGCGAGGATCCCGAACAGGCGCGCGACCACGAGCACGATCGCGGCGGACAGGAAGAACAGGCCGACGAGATGGTTGAAGTCGCTGCGCTGCCTGGTGGCGGTGAACTTCTCGCCCGACGGCGCCAGCCCGGAGGGCGTCGTCAGCTGCGGCTTGGCGCCCGCCGGCGCGGTCGTCGAGGTGACCGGCGTCGCGACGTCGAGCGGGATCAGCGTCACGTTCTGCAGCAGCAGGTCGTTGGCCTGCGCCTGCAGCCGGACGTGGCCGCCGCGCGTGCAGGCGACGTCGCCGAGCAGCGCGCCGGTCGTGGTCGAATACGAGACCTTGCCGAGCTTCACGCTATTGGCGCTCAGCGTGTAGCTGGAGCCGCTGCCCGTGAGCACGATCGAGCCGCCGAAGCACGTCGACTGCGGCGAGGTCGTGTACGCGCCCTGGATCCCGCCGGGCGTCCGCGGCGCCGCCGCGCCCGGCGCAGGAGGATCGCTCTTGAACGCGGCACTGAAGAGGACACCGCCGAGCGTGCCCTTGATCTGCCCCTTGGTGCCGGCGAGCGCGATCGCGTCGAGCTTCAGTTGCTTGGCGCCCGAGTAGCAGTCAACGGTCCCGGTGAGGCGGTGGCCGCCGCCCGCCAGCGTGGTCGCGGACAGGCGCAGCTGCCCCCCGCGCGTGCTCTGGTTGTTGGTGAAGTTGACGAACTGACCCGACTGCACGACGTTGAACGACGGCCCGGCCGCCGGTGGCTGCGCCGGCGCGGTCGCCGGCAACGGCAGGCCGCCGGCAGGCTTGGGTGTCGGCCCCAGGCACGTATTGGCCGCGCTGGCGGCATATCCGCCGGCGATCACCGGCACCGGCTTCTCGCCCTTGCCCTGGTTGATCACGACGACCACGACCGCCGCCGCGATTGCAGCCAGGATCACGTAGAACGCGATCAGGCGCCCGGCAAGGCGCCCACGCGCAGAACCCGTCTGAGACAGCATCGATGCCCCCTGTCCGCTGCTGGTTTTGAAGTTGTCTGCCGGCTGCTGGCGCTGTTGCCGGCCAGCGTTGCTCAACGGGCAAGCTAATCGATCATCGCGCGTCGCACATCCGGCTCCTGCCAACGAAATACATCCGGGAAACCCCGCAGATCTGCTCGGGGTAACCTCGCAATCGTCGTGTGTGACTGACGGGCTCGGCCCGTCCGCCCGCAGCGAGGAGACGAGTATAAAGCGGGTCCTAAGGACTAAGGACTCGATCTCGCGCTCGCCGCCGGTAGGGACGGCGACATGGTCTGCGCGTGAGTCGCCGATGGAAACGGGATCGTGGTTCGTAGAGGTCTGCGAGATGCCAGTCGCCCGGATCGCGTCCTGGGCCCCATTGAAGGGGCGGTTAGAGGGCCAGCAATGTCGACGTTAGAAGTGGCAGTCGCACACCCAGAAGAGCTCGGCCGCCGGAGGCGGAGCCCGCGCGGGCGCCGGTCGGCACTGGCGCCATCCGTGAGCAGGCGGGCCGGTGAGGAGAGGCGCGGGCTCGAGGTCGAGCCCGCGCCTGTTCGTCAGGGTCACGACGCTGACCCCGGTGTTGACCGAAGCCATTGCTACGAGTAATGACACCCGGGCGACCCCGGCTGGGAGCGCAGACGGAGCAAGCCCGCGCGCCCGCCGGGCCGCCGTCGCACGAGTTGACCGTCGCGCGCGTGGCCGACATTGAGGCCGCCCGTTCTGATTGGACTTCGCTCGCCCTCGAGGCAGGCAACGTGTTCGGCACATGGGAGTGGGCTGACGCATGGCTGCGCCATCTCGCACCCGGCGCCGGGCTCGCAGTTGCGATCGCCCGCCGCCCCAGCGGGCAGACAGCGGCAATCTTGCCGCTGTGCATCGTGCGCCGGTACCCATTTCGCCTGGTTCGATTGATCGGAACCGGACCGGCTGACCAACTGGGCCCGGTGGGCGTGGCGGACGAGGCAGGCGAGGTGGCTCGTGCGTTCAGACGACACGTCGACCAGGTGCTCGAAGGATCGGGACTCTTCATCGGCGACCGGCTCTGGGGCGAAGACGCGTTTGTCGAGCGTCTCGGCGCGCCCGTTATCCGGCGGGTTCCAAGTCCGGTCCTGCCGCTGCGGGCAGCCAGCTTTGAAGAGTTTCTTTCATCGCGCTCCCGCAACTTTCGCAGTCAAGTGCGCCGCCGCGAGCGAAACCTTCTGCGCGCCGGACGCCTTGCCTTCCGCCTTACGCGACATGCCCACGAGCTGGACCGCGATATGCAAACACTATTCATGCTTCACGCTGCGCGCTGGAACGGCCGGCAATCCAACGCTCTGCGCGGCGTACGGACCCGGTTTCATCTTGACTTCGCCCGGCTGGCCCTTGCGAACGGATGGCTTCGCCTGTGGACGCTCGAGCTGGACGAGCAGCCACTTGCAACATACTATGGACTGCGCTACGGCGGCATCGATTTCTACTACCAAATGGGCAGAGACCCGTCCTATGATCACTTGCACGTCGGCTTCGTGCTCCTCTGCCATACGATTCGGTGCGCATTTGAAGACGGCATGCGCGAATATCGCTTCGGGCGCGGCGATGAAGCCTACAAGCTGCGCTTCGCCGAGAAAGACCCCGGCCTGAACACAGTCGCAATCACGTCAGGCGTCCGCGGAACGATGGCTTTGAGCGCGATCCGAGCCGCGCTGCTGTTACCCGAGGACGCACGTCGGCTAACCCGGCGGCTCGGCGAGCGCTCGTTCGCCTAACCAGTAACCTCAAGATGCCTCTACGATCGAGCCGCGCGCTTGCCGACCCAGTTTCGCTTCATCGCTGCTGCGATCGCGCCGACAGCGTCGCCCGGCGGCTCGAACTCTGCGTCGTCCACGCAGCGAACCGGCTCGACACCGCGCACCGAACCCGTCAAGAACGCTTCGCCGGCGGCAAGCAGCCGGTCGACCGTCAACACTTCCTCGCGCACCCCGATTCCGAGCGAGCCGGCTGCATCGATCGCCCGAGCCCGTGCCACTCCGGGCAGCACACGGCCGTCGGCCGGGGGGGTAATCAGTACCTCCCCTTCGACGGCGAACACGTTCGCGCGCGAAGCCTCCAGCACCTCGCCGCCGGCGTCCAGCAACAAAGGGAGGCAGCCTTCCGCGACGCTGGACTCCATCCGCGCGAGCGCGGCGCGATCCGCCCACTTGTGGGCCCCGAGCCCTCCTGGGACGACGAAGGGGCGAAGCACAATCGCTCGCTCCCAGGCGGGGAACAAGGTCGCACGATCGACGATCGCCGTTGCTATATCGCGACGCAGGACATCGTCCGGCCCAGGCGCGACAGTCAGGCGCAGGCGACTGAGCGCGAGCGAGGCGGCCCGCTCGAGCACGAGCTCACGCGTGTCCGCCGGCAGCTCGGAGCCGAACAGCTCCTGGACGCTCGCACGGAGCCGATCGAGGTGAGGCTCGAGCTCGATCGGCAGCCCATCGACGATCAGGAGCGTCTCGAAAACTCCTTCGGTTCGGTCGGTCTGGAGGTGATTCGACACGGCAGTATCGTGCCATAGGGCCGCGGTGAGATCGAGCCTTGATCGATTGCGCCGCCACTTGCGGATGCACGGCGGGCGCGAGACGGCGATAGCCGTTGGACGCCGGCTGTTGCGCCTCGCCTATATGAAGGAGCAGCTGATAGTGATCGTCAAGGACCTCGATGCGATCGTCGAGTACCGGCGCAACGGAGACCTCCGGCTCGCGGATCTTGGAGCCGACCACCTGGTGGAGCTCTCCGAGCTCAACCGCAAGCGAAGCCAACCGGAAGCCGACCGACGCTTCGCGCACTACGTCGAGCAGGGCTTTCACGGCTTTGTCGCCTACCGCGGCCAGGAGCTGGTGGGCTATTACTGGTGGGTCGACCGCGACGTCCCGAACCTCTTTCCGGATCTGCGCAAGCTCGGATTGGGGATCGAGCTGGGCGCGGGCGATGTTTACGGGTCGGATTTCTTTCTGCTCGACGGGCGCCGCGGAGGTGGAACTGCCACGGACTTCCTCTACAAGCTCGAGCGTTCGCTCCGGGGTCGGGGCTATACGCGGCTCTGGGGTTACGTGGTCAGCGACAACCGCCCCGCCCGTTGGTTATACAGCCTGCGAGGATACAGGCCGATGTGGATCGCCACTCGACGGCGGGTCATGATGCTGTCACGAACCACCCGGGCATCCGCATGACGATTACGGTGTCACCGTGAGTATTGCGCTCGAGGTCGAGGACTTCATCGGTCGCGAGATTGCGCCTGGCATCGGGCCGGTTGCACACGACTTCGACCTGCTCAAGGCTCAGGTAATCGACTCAGTCGGGATCGTGCAATTGATCGCGTTCTTGGAGGAGAAGCATGGCATCAAGATAGATGACGACGACCTCCAACCGGAGAACTTTCGCTCGGTCGACAGCATCGTATTGTTCGTTCAAAAGAAGGGAGCGTAGTCGGGATGCTGATGCAACTCCTCTACGAGCAAGCAGAGGCCCGGCCCGAGCACACCGCGGTCATTTTCCAGGAGGAGCGTATTTCCTTCGCCGGCTTGATCGAGCGGATCGAGCGGCTTGCGAACGGGCTGTCCCGGTGCGGGATACATCCTGGCGACGCGGTTGGCCTCGTGTTGAACGACGACCCCTGGTTCGTTTTGAGCTTCCATGCGATCACCGCCCTGGGTGCCGTCGTCGTGCCA
>JBEKRJ010000222.1:0-7242 GCA_049518835.1 Solirubrobacteraceae bacterium | reverse complement strand
TCTCATATACGCCCGTCCGCTGATCAGTCTCGCCATCCGGGGCTACCCGTACAGTCCCGGGATCTCGCTTTCCTCTCGCAACGCGCCTACAGTGCGCGCGTCCAGGCCCGGGGGCGCTCGGCGCGCATGTAGTCTCGGCCGGGATATCGTGCCCCGCCAAGACCCGCCCGATGAGCATCGGGCGACACCCGAGCGCAGCATGGATCAGCGCATGGACGCGCTCAGCAGGGCGAACGAGATTCGTACGCTTCGCGCGCAGCTCAAGCGAGACCTCAAGTCGGGCAGGGTGTCTATTGGTGCCCTGTTGCTCGACCCGCCCCCCTGTCTGGAGGCCGCGAAGGTCTTCGACATGCTGTTGGCCCTCCCCAAGATCGGGACGGTGAAGGCCAGCAAGATTCTGAACAGCTGTCGAGTCTCGCCCAGCAAGACGTTCGGCGGCCTGAACGAGCGTCAGCGCGCGGAGCTCGTCGAGCGTCTAGACCGGTAGGCGGGGGGCTGCTGCCGGCCGGCCCGCCAAGCCGTTAGAGGCCCTCGGATCGACTCAGCGCGCGCGAGCTCGACGAGCCTGGCCGCCCTCATCACCTGGCCGCAGTAGCCGCGGCGACGCTCCGGGCGCGCGCTCGCGCGCGCTGCTCGACAGGACCGGCTGGCTGATGCGCGAATATAAGAGCCGTGCCGTTGCTGGCGATAGAGGAGCTGCCGCGGATCGAGCAGCAGGCCGCCGAGCGCATCGCGCTTGTCACGATCGCGCTCGCCGGCCTACAGGCACGTCAGCTGCCGCGAGCGCACCGGCGCCAGCTGCGAGACCTCGCACGCCGGGATCTGATCGACGTACGACGCTACGAACGCATCGCCGCGGACTGGCGAGCACAACAACTCCGCGGACGCGACGAACGGCTGCTCGACCAGCTAGAAGAGGGCCTAGCGGCCTGGCGGCAGGCGTGCGAGACCATCAACGACCGAGCCGTCGGCGGTGCACCCGCCGCCGTCACGCAAGCCCGCAGTAGCCGCAGCCGCTGACCAAGGCGATCCTGGGCGGTTGATCGTGGACGCGAAATCGCGCCGTAGAGCGAACCACCAGTCGCGGCGCTTCGACGAGATCGCCGATCGATGCGATCGGCGCCAGCTCTTGATCTCCCAGCGAAGTCATATCCCCCGATCGGAAGCCAAGCCTACGAAGGCAACGTCGCGGTCAACGCCCAAGCAGACTTCGCTCTTAGCGCCAGATCCTGGTCTGCTCCTCCCCAAACCTTGGGCTCCAAGCGGCGTAGGCGCGCTGCTGCTGCGGGCCGCCACCGAAGCACGCGCGGCGAATCGTCCGGGCGGCGGCCGGCGACGCTGCCGTGCGCCGCGCCCGGCTGCGGCGACGGCTCGAGGCCGACCGTCGCGCTCGTCGAGGCGCGCTCAGCGAGTAGCTCGCGCAAGCCCGCGGGCGCGAGGGCTAGCGGCCTGGCCGACGCCCGATAAGCGATGTTACGTAGACCTGTAGCTACGGCCATCTGCCGATAGGCGCGCGCTGGTCGCCTCGCCCGGCCCGCCGGCGTCAGCGACGCGTCGTCCTCGGCGGCGACGCCCGCGACGAGCCGCCCGGCCC
The DNA here is from genome assembly GCA_049518835.1 of Solirubrobacteraceae bacterium. Classification (GTDB taxonomy): domain Bacteria; phylum Actinomycetota; class Thermoleophilia; order Solirubrobacterales; family Solirubrobacteraceae; genus Palsa-465. The sequence continues at coordinate 5,648 of JBEKRJ010000222.1, read as the reverse complement.
GCGCGCGACACGTCGTCGCCCCGCCGGCGTCCCGCTCGAGCCGCGACGCGTCGCCCTCCGGTGGCCGCAAGCACCGAGGATGCCGCGCGGCCGATGCGGTTCGCGTTCGCCGACCCGCCCCACCCCGGGAAGGCCGCCTACTACCATCCGGGCGTCGCGAAGTCGACCGCGCACAGGACACCGCCTGGCCTCGGAGGCCGCGATCAGGCGCGGTGACCGACGCGTGGCGCGCTACACCCGCGGCTGCACGCAACGCGTCGCCGGCGGCCGCCGCGGATCGCAGACGAGTCGTTCCCTCGCCGAGGCGCCACGTCGCGCTCGAGGCGTGAGCGACGCGCGTCGCCCGAGGCCCTCGTCCCGCCGGGCCCAGAGATCCGCCGCCCCGCCGTCACCGACGCGTCGCTGCGTGTCCCTGCTCGGCCCCCGGTGCTTGACTTGCCCACCCTGATCGCGCCGTTTCCCCTGCCCGAGTGAAAGGGCTAGCCAGCCCCCCGGCCAAAGCTCGATAAGGCCAGTAGGCGTGCGAGGCGGGGCTTGTGAGCGCCACGCCGGCGGCGTGTAACTGGCGTCGAGGCAGCGCGCCTGGCGATGCGTGCGCGACGGCCGCCGGCGCGGCCTGGTGAAATCGAACCTGGTTGGCGTCGCATTCCTTCCGTTGTCTGCCCACGTTGGAAGCAGTGAGGACTACGGATGCCGGCGGTGTCGCCGAGTACGACGATCAACGAAAAGGGGAAGGTCGTCAAGAAGATCCTCTGCAACGGGAGGCGGTTGTGATGGGTGGACGAAATCGGCGATGGGCTGGCTTCGCGACCGAGGTTCTGCTGACCGGTGTGCTGTCAGCTGTATTCGCGGCAACATGGGCGGCGGAAGCCTTGGCGGTGCCCGCTTCGGCAGCCCGCACAGCGTCGATGACCGATCTGGGCACGCTCGCCGGAACGATCAGCAGCTCTGGGGCCGCGATCAACGATCTGGGCCAGGTGACCGGCTCTGCCGTCACGGCGAGCGGCGTCTATCACGGGTTTCGGTGGACGCGGTCCGGCGGCATGCAGGATCTGGGCATGCTGCCCGGCGGAACGACCAGCGTCGGGGGCGCGATCAACGATCTGGGCCAGGTGACCGGGAATGCTGACACGGCGACCGGGAACTATCACGCGTTCCGGTGGACGGCGTCTGGCGGCATGCAGGATCTGGGCACGCTCGGCGGAACGACCAGCGTCGGGGGCGCGATCAACGATCTGGGCCAAGTGACCGGGTGGGCTGACACAGCGACCGGGGCCCACGCGTTCCGGTGGACCGCGTCTGCCGGCATGCAGGATCTGGGCACGCTCGGCGGAACGACCAGCTACGGGGATGCGATCAACGACCTTGGCCAAGTGACCGGGTATGCTGCCGCGGCGAGCGGGAACTCTTACGCGTTCCGGTGGACTGCGTCTGGTGGCATGCAGGATCTGGGGACGCTGCCCGGCGGACGACCCAGCAGCTTCGGGAACGCGATCAACGACCTTGGCCAGGTGACTGGGTGGGCGCTTACGGCGAGCGGCGAGCACGCGTTCCGGTGGACTGCGTCTGGTGGCATGCAGGATCTGGGCACGCTGGGTGGAATGAACAGCTACGCGGCGGCGATCAACGATCTGGGCCAGGTCGCGGGGTATGCTGACACGGCGAGCGGGTCGACTCACGCGTTCCGGTGGACCCCGTCTGGTGGCATGCAGGATCTGGGCACGCTGCCCGGCGGAACGACCAGCAGCGGGGGCGCGATCAACGATCTGGGCCAGGTCGCGGGGTATGCCGGCACGGCGAGCGGGTGGACGCACGCGTTCCGGTGGACCGCGTCTGGCGGCATGCAGGATCTGGGCACGCTGGGCGGAACGATCAGCTACGCGAACACCGGGAACGCAATCAACGACCTGGGCCAGGTGACCGGGTCTGCCCGCACGGCGAGCAGCGACAGCGCCTATCACGCGTTCCTGTGGTCCCCATAGATCATCTGGGCCCCCCGCCAGCGGCATGCGAATACCGGACAAGTAGGTCCCGCCCCTTGGGTTCGTGTCCCCAGGGCAAAATAGGAGCACCCGAGACGGCCAGTGGGGAACAACGGACGTCGTCTACGTCGACCCGTCAGCACGACGGCGACCGCTCGCTCGACCGGCTCCAAAAAGTGCACGGCCCGAGGCTGCCCGCGACCTGCTGACCGTGAGGACGGGCGGCCCGCCGACGTCACGATGTCGTCGTCCTCGTCGGCGACGCCGGCGACGCGTCGCCCCCGAGGCCCCTTCATCCCGCCCCCCCGGGGCGCGTCAACGACGCGTCGCGGCGACGCCGGCGGGGGCCACCGAGCAGCTCACCGAAGCCACGCCGGCGCGAGCGCCGGCGGCCCCCCCCGAGCCGACGCGCGATAACGGCGTCATATGGAAACCCCCAGGCCGGGCGGCGGCGGGGTGACGGCCCTCCCCCCCACCCCCCTGGGTTGCGCCGCTCCTCCTCGACGACGAGCACAGAACGCGCGTCGGATCCGTGCGCTGACGCAGCGCGCGGCGCCCCCGGGGGTGTTACGCCTTCGTCTATTGAGCGCGATCGCGGCGTGCGGCGGCCTGCTCGAGCGCTTTGATCGCCGCGTCGCGGGCGCTCTCGGCGCCTTCCAGACGCCGCTGGGCCTGGGCGAGGTCGCTCTCGAGCTGGGCGCGCAGCTGGCGCTCGCCTCCCAGCGCCGCCTGCGCCTGGCCGTGCGCCAGCTCGGCTGCCTGCCTGGCGGCGCGCTCGTCGGCGAGCTGGCGCTCGAGCGTCGCGCGGTCCTCCCGCGCGCGCTCCTCGATCCGGTCAGAGCGCTGGCCGGCGGCGTCGGCGCGCTGCTCGGCGCTCGCGGCCCGCTGGTCGGCTTCGCGCGCCAGCGCGTCGCTTCGCTCGGCGTCCTTGCCGGCGCGGGCGGCTTCCCGCTCGGCGCTTGCGGCGCGCGCGTCCGCTTCGCGGGCCTGGGCGCTGGCTTGGTCGCGGTCGTGCTCGGCGGCGCGGGCGCGCTCGAGCGCGAGCTCGCGGCTGGCCTGCGCCTGCTCGGCGCGCTCCAGCTCGCGCGCCGCGCGCTCCTCGGACTGCCTGGCGGCGCTCTCCGCGGCGGCCTTGGCCGCGACCGCGGCCTGCGCGCGGGCATCGGCGTCGCGCGCACCGCGCTGCGCGTCCTCAGCGGCCGCGTGGGCGTCTCGCTCCCGCGCCTCCGCGTCGCGCGCGCGGTCGCTCGCCGCCTGCGCTGCCTCCTGCGCCTGCGCCGCGGCCGCGAGCGCCGCCTCGGCGGCGTCGTCGGCCTCCAGGCGCTCGCGGCGGGCGGCCGCCTGCTGCTGAGCGGCGCGTGAGACCTCGGCCTGCGCGTCGGCGCGGACCGCGGCCAGCTCGGCCTCGAGCTGCTCGCTGTCGCTAACGAGCGCCAGCAGCTCGCGCGTACGCGCCATGTCATCCGCCAGCCGCCTGGCGATCACGCCGATGCCGGCGATCGCGAGGCTGACCGGCCGCTCGCCGCCGCCCTGATCACGCTCCTCCCCGTCGCGCTCACCGCCCGCGGCCCGGCGCCGGCGCTCGCGAAACGCGCTCTGGGCGTTGTGCTCGGGCAGATCGCAGTAGCGCGGCGGCCGCCCGACCGTCTCGCCGGCCGGCTCGACCGGCCGATCGCAGCCAGGAAATCGACACGTCTCAGTCTCAAGCACGGCTATTCAGCGACTCCTCCCCGCGCGGGTTTCAATCAACAATTACATCATAGCATAGCTCATCATAGCATTACATAATTTCATCCTTTGTCATTTATTCATTTCATGTGAGGCCCCCGCTCGAACGAAGGTGTGAGCAACGTGGTCGCCTGAGGGTGTGGTGACGCCACCCCCCCGCCGGGGGGGGCTGGGCGCGCGCCCAGGGGGGGCGTCAACGACGGCGGGTGGGCCGAGCTCGTCCCACCGGCCCCCCCAACCCCCCGCCACCCACCGCCGGCCGGCGGGCGCCAGCCGGGGAGGCCCCGCCCCCTCTTCTCTGCGGGGACCCCGCCCAGGGGAGACGGCGCTATCAGGGGGGCGCTCCTCGACCCTGCCGCGTCAGCCTCGACGAGCCCGCTCGCGGCGGGCCGGTCGGCCTTGTGCTGGGCCGGCGCTTGAAGGCGAGTTGGGCGGCGAGGGTGTCTAGGTCGGCTGCCTTCTAGCACGCGTGCGAGGGCGACCGCTAGGGATACTGCTAGGTAGGATGACCGCTAGCGAGGTTGCTAGGTTGCTAGGTACGATGCGACGATCGATGGACGGGTGATTCGTCGGCAGAGTGCTCGAATGCAGGAGTGACCGTCCGGTCGCCGAATGTCAGGACCAACGATGAGCAATCCAACCCGAGTAGTCGCTGTTGCCAATCAGAAGGGCGGAACGGGGAAAAGCACGCTAGCCGTGAATCTGGCGGCGGCGATGGGGGAGAGCGGCACGCGGGCGCTGGTCGTCGACATCGATCCGCAGACCGACGCGACGACGATGCTGGGCGTGGACCCTGATGAGCAACCGCGGACGTTGTACGACGTCTTCGTGGGGGCGTGCGAGCTCCCCGACGCGATCGTTCACGATGTTGTGCCGGGTGTTGATCTGGTTGTCGGTAGCGAGCGGATGGCTGATGTCGAGCTGACGCTCGCGAGCGAGTTGATGCGCGAGCGCTATCTCGCCGATGCGCTCGCCGGCCACCTTGGTGAGTACGCGCTGGTGCTGATTGACTGCCCGCCGAACCTGGGGTTGCTGACGGTCAACGCGTTCTGCGCTGCTCCGGAGGTGCTCGTTGTCGTGTCGATGACCGATCGCAACGCCTACAGGGGGGCGATGGCGCTCTACTCGACGGTCAACAAGCTGCGCCGCAAGGGCGTCGACGTCGCCGTGACCGGCATCATCCGCAACAACGTTGATGATCGCCGCAGCACGTACCAGTTGCTCAACGATGCGCTCACCACCGCCGAGCTGCCCGTGCTCAAGACAGAGGTTCCGATGAGAGCGGGCTTCCAAAACGCGGTCACGGCGGGCGTTCCGCTGGTCCTCTTCAGCCCGGACCACGTCGGCGCCTACGCGATCCGCAAGGTCGCCGACGAGCTGATGTCCGAGGCGCAGCAGCAAGCCGCCTGATGGCTCAGCGTCTCGTTCTGAGCACGGTCGGGATCAAGAGCCCGCTCGACGTCGACCCCGACCCACCGGCTGCGGCACAAGCCCCGAGGCGAGCACGTCCGGCACCGGCGCGTCGTCGGCGTGCGGCGCCGCAACCGCAGACGCCGGGCTCCGAGGCCCCGCTCTCGGGCGACGCAGGCGGCGCTGGCCCGTTCTACGCCACGGGGCGGCCGATCCAGACGTCGATCGCGCTGGATCTCGATTGCGCGTCACGGTTAGACGAGCTCGCCCGCGCCGCGCGCGTGTCGGCAAACGCGCTCGCGGTGGCGACGCTTCAGGTTGGACTGCCAACAGCCGCCGATGATGCCCGCGCGCTGATCGTGGAGGAACGTGTCGACAGCGTCGGTGCTCGACGGACCGAGCGCAACCTCCGTCTTCCCGAGCATCTGCGCGCGCGTGTGGACGAGCTGACAAGCGTGGTTCGCGAGCGCGTGCCACGCGCCACACGCGCCGATCTGATCAACGCGGCGCTGCGCGCACAGTTGCCCG
>JBEKRJ010000221.1:0-7246 GCA_049518835.1 Solirubrobacteraceae bacterium | reverse complement strand
GCCGCACGGCCGCGATCGCCGGGCGTACACGGTGCGCCTGCCGGTGCAGATGGTCGCTGCGATCACGCCGTTCAACCACCCACTCAACGATGGCGATGAGGGCCGACGACGACGCCGTCGAGGAGATCGTCGCCGCGTGCCGCTCGATGGCGGGGCTGCCCTACGACGGCGAGCTCGTCGACCAGCTCGAGCACGCGCTGCAGTGCGCGTCGCTGGCACGCGGCGAGCAACCGCAGGACCGCGCGTTCGACGACCGCGGCAAGGTCCCGGCGCGCACGCCCGGGATCGCTAGCGATCAGCGCTGCCGGCGATTCTCGCGCCACTGCTCGGCGCGGATCGCCCATCGCTCGTGGTCACGCCAGCGGCCTCCGATTTTCAGATAGCGCTCGGAGAAGCCCTCGCGGACGAACCCGGCGCGCTTGGCGAGCGCGAGCGACGCGGCGTTGGCGGGCTGGATGTTCGCCTCGATCCGGTGCAGCCCGAGGTCGGTGAACGCGTGCGCGAGCAGCAGCTGCAAGGCCTCGCTCATGTACCCCTGGCGTGTGTACGCGGCGACGCCGCCGTAGCCGAGATAGGCGCTCTGAAAGGGCCCGCGGACGATCTCGGAGATGTTGAAGTAGCCGACGATCGCGCCGTCGCTGACGCGGCACGCCAGCCGCGGCTCGCAGCGCTGGTCCTGGACGCGCCCGAGCATCCGGTCAAACGCCTCGTCGGTCGGCGACGGCGTCAGCCACGGCCGGTGCAGCTTGCCGCTGGATCGCATCGCGGCGAGGAACGGCTCGCGGTCAGCCGGCACCGGCACGCGAAGCGCCACCCGCCCCCCGCGTGAGGAACTCGATCTCGTCCGGTGCTCCATGGCTAGCGCGTGGCCGCGTACCTTACCCGGGCAAACGAGCGTCGGGGGACGGATGCCCGACCGCCCACGATCGCGGTGGCACTGCCGAAGGCGCAGCCAGGCGCGCGCAAGCGCGCCCCCTCAAATCGATTGGCCGACGACGCGGCGCGGGGCCGCCGGAACCGCCGCGCAGACGGGCCGCCTTCCCCGCGCCTTGACCCCGGCCGGGCGAACTCAATGCCCTGTCCCCGGTGTCCGCGCCAACGTACCCGCGGTTGGTCGCGCTAACCCGCCGAGCGCAACCTTCGCGGCCGGTCGCGTGTTGGAGCGAGCACACGTCCGGCGATCCGCTAGCCTGCGGGCAGCCGAAAGGAGCGACTTCATGGGCCAGACAAAACGCGCTGCAGCCGGGTTAGTCGGAGCTGGCGCCGTGGCCCTGGCGGTGGCCGCAGCGCCTGCAATCGCGGGGCTGCCGAATGCGGTCATCGGCAGCGGCAAGGTTCAGGGCGTAACCGCGCTCGTCAACGCGCGCGGGCATACCGTGTACATGTACACCGGCGATCGCAACGGCAAGAGCAACTGCTATGGAAGCTGCACGAGCGGCTGGAAGCCGGTGCTGACCGGCACGAAGTCAATCGCGCGCGCCGGGTCGGGCGTCAACCAGCGGCTGCTCGGCACGGCTCGCCGCCGCAACGGCCAGCTACAGGTCACCTACAACCATCACCCGTTGTACACCAACACGCAGGACAACCGTGCCGGCCTGGACTACGGTCAGTTCTGCCAGGGCGACAACGGCTACTGGTTCATCGTCAACAAGCAGGGTAACCCGAACAAGCAGTTGATCAACGTCTGCGGCGGGTACTAAGGGTCCTAAGGGTCCTAAGGGCGCTTTGCCGCGTGAGTGCTGGCTGCCTGTTGCAGCCAGCGCTCGTAGACGTCGATGAACGCGTCCATCGCGGCGTCGACGCCGTCGGTGTCGCGCGTGGCGAGCAGGTCCAGCAGCAATCCCCGTGTGACCGCGACCCCGAGCCGCGCGTGCGCACGCGCCAGCGGTCGCGGCAGGCCGAACGTGACGTTGATCTCGGTGATCGGGTCAAGCCAATCGTCGACGATCCCATCCAGCAGTTCGACGGTGTGCGCCCGGCCCTGCAGCGCCTGCCCGTAGAGCTCGAAGAACAGCCGCTCGTTGGGCCACAGCGAAGGATCGGAGATGTGCTTCCACCAGGTGCGGATCGCTTCGCCGACGGGCTGACCGGGGTCGGGCGGGGTGGCAGTCAGGAGCTCGCGCTGGCGCTGCTCGACGGTCTGGACGATCTCGACCCACAGCCGCTCCTTTGAGCCGAAGTGAAAGATCAGCATCCGGTGGCTGGTCCCAAGCGCGGCGGCGAGCGCGCGCAGGCTCACGTCACTTATCCCGTTCGTCGCGACGTAATCGATCGCTGCGTCGAGCAATCGCTGCCTGGGGGCCTTGTCAGCCACGCGCCGTCACTGTACCATCTGGTACATGAGACCAGTCCAGGTGACCACCGAAGTTCCATGTCCGCGCGAGCAGGTCTATGACTTCCTCGACGTGATGGCCAACCACGAGCAGTTCACCGACCACATGCTGCACGATTGGCAATACTCGGGACCCGACCGCGGGATCGGCGCCAAGGCGAAGGTCAAGTTCAGTGCGGCGGGCCGCACCGAAGCGATCGAGATCGAGGTCGTGTCAGCGGAGCATCCGGCGAAGATCGTCGAGCAGAACACCGGTGCCGGCGGGCGACGGGTCGCCAACGGGACCTACACGCTCGCCGACCTCGCCGGCGGCGGCACGCGGATCACGTTCGAGTACGCGTGGCAGCACGCGCCGCTGAGCGAACGGCTCGCCTCGCCGGTCGTGCGCGCAATCCTGCGCCGCGCCAACCAGCGCGCGATCGACCGCCTCGCCGAGCAGCTCGCGGGCGTGCGCTCGAATTGAGCCACGGCTGAGCGGCTCCGGCAGCGGGGCGATTGCCTCGCGTGACGGCGATAGGGTGCAGCGATGCGGATCGCGACCTGGAATGTCAACTCGGTCAAGCAGCGCGTGCCACGGCTGCTGCCGTGGCTCGATCAGCGCCGTCCGGACGTCGTCTGCCTGCAGGAGACCAAGCTCGCCGACGACGCGTTCATGGCGCTGCTCGGCGAGGCGCTGGCGCAGCGCGACTACACGGTCGCGCTGCACGGCGAGGCGACGTGGAACGGGGTCGCGATCCTGTCGCGCGTGGGGGTCGCAGAGGTCGTCACGGGGCTCGCGGGCGCGCCGGGATTCCCGCATCAGGAGGCGCGCGCGGTGTCCGCCGACTGCGGCGGCGTCCGGGTCGTGTCGGTGTACGTGCCCAATGGGCGCACGCCGGATTCCGAGCACTACCGCTACAAGCTCGAGTGGCTGGCTGCGCTGCGGGCAGTGGTCGCCGCCGGTCCGCAGGCGACCGTCGTGTGCGGCGACATGAACATCGCGCCGGCCGACGAGGACGTGTTCAATCCCGACGCCTACATCGGCCAGACGCATGTGACGGCCCCCGAGCGCGACGCGCTGGCGCAGCTGCAAGCGCTCGGCCTGCGCGACGTGGTCCGCGACCGCTGGCCGAACAAACGCGTGTTCACGTACTGGGACTACCGCGCGGGCATGTTTCACCAGGATCTCGGCATGCGGATCGACCTGATCCTCGCCGGCGCACCCGTCGCCGACCGCGTCAAGGCGGCGTGGGTGGACCGGCAGGCGCGCAAGGGCAGCGGGCCGAGCGACCACGCGCCGGTGATCGTCGATCTCGACGAGGCCCCCGACGGCGACATCGGGCCGGTCGTGCCGCCGCCGTCGGCGCCGGCGTCGAGGTCGAGGCGGACCTCGGCCAAGCTGCCCCAGTCGCCGGCGCCGTCGCCGTCGCCGTGAGCGGGCCCTACTGGAGGTCGCGCACGAAGTCACTCGACCGAGCTTGCATCCCGGCGTCGGCGTCGAGGGGCAGCGTGCGCGCGAGCCACGCGGCCGCCGAGCGCAGGTCGGCGGGGTCGATCTGGTGGCCGCCGCCGTGCTCGTGGTATTCGACCTCAAGCCCGGCTGCGGTCAGCAGCTCGCGGGCGCGCTGGGCGAACGTCAGCGGGATCGTCTGGTCGCTGCGCCCGTGGGCGATGAAGACCCGCGTTGCTTGGCGGTCGTCCAGCGACGGCTGCCACCCGTCGACGGTCGGGATGAAGCCCGAGAACGCCATGATCCCGGCCGGCACCGGCCGCTCGCGCGCGAGCCCGAGCGCGTAGCTCATCACCGAGCCCATCGAGAAGCCGCCGAGCACGGTCTGCTCCGGGGCGATCCCGGTCTGCTGCCAGAGCTCGTCGTGCAGGCTCGCGAGCCGGCGGTAGGCGTCGTGGAATGTCGCCGGGTCGGGATAGCCGACCGTCGGCACGACGTACCAGTGGTAGCCCGGCCACCCCGGCAGCTGCAGCGGCGCCTGCGGCGTGACGACGTGGCAGCGGCGGTGGGGATCGAGCAGGTCCGCGAGCCCGAGCAGATCCTGCTCGTCGGCGCCACGACCGTGGTGAAGGATCAGCAGCCCGGCCGGCTCGCCGGTCGCCGGCCGCGATCGGTACACGAGCTCGCTCATGCCTGCAGCTGCGCGTCGCGGGCGGTGCGCGGGTTCTGCACCGGGGTCAGGAGCTGCTCCAGGCGCGGGCGAAGATGCTCGTGCTGCTTGGGCAGCTGCAACCGCTCGCCGAGGTGCTGTGGATCCTCGTCGACGGCAAATCCGGGAGACAACGTCGCGATCTCAAACAGCACGTGTCGCGGCTCGCGGAAGTAGATCGACGTGAAGTAGTCGCGGTCGAGGACCTCGGTCACCTGGCGGCCGGCGTCACGCATCCGCCGCTGCCAGGCGAGCTGGTCGTCGTCGAGGCACGCCCACGCGATGTGGTGCACACTGCCGGCGCCCTGCAGGCCCGGTTGCGCGGGGGCCGGATCGTAGCCCCACGCAAAGCGGCGCTGCTCGCCGTCGAGGCGGTACCCGCCGGCGCCGAGGTAGGTGAATCCGAGCCCCTGTGTCAGCAGCGGCTGTTCCTCGCCGAGCGCGCTCGCGGGGTGCAACGCCCGCGCCCCCTCGATCCCGCCGATCGCGTGCTCGCGCGGGATCTCCGGGTGCTCGGCGCGCAGCGGCGGATCGCCGCCCCCGACGATGAGCGCAAACGCAAGTCCGTCGTAGTCCTGGAAGCGCAGCGAGTGCTGCTCGCGCGCGGACGGGTGGACGCGGTCGGCAAGCCGCTGCTCCCAGAACGCGAGCGCGTCCTCGGAGGCGACGCCGAGCTCGATCACGTGGATCATGCCGGCACCGGGGCGGCCCGGGGCGGCGCCTGGGAACTCGAACCAGGTCAGAATCGAGCCGGGCGTGCCGCGCTCGTCGCCGAAGTACAGGTGGTACGCGTCGGGCTGGTCGAAGTTGACGGTCTTCTTTACCAGCCGCAGGCCGAGCACGTCGGCGTAGAACTCGACGTTCGCGCGGGCATCGGCGGTGATCATCGTGATGTGATGCAGGCCCTGCAGCCTCATCTGCCTCTCCTAACGCTCTCTCAAAACAGTCCCCTTGCGGGGCCGTCGTATTGTGGCGCGGATGCGATGGCGTGAGTGGGCGATCTGGCTCGTGATCGGGTCCGAGCAGTGACTGATCCGGCGGGCGATCCCGTGCTGGTGCTCGGCGCGACCGGGACGCAGGGCGGCGCGGTCGCGCGTGCGCTGCTCGCGTCAGGGCACACCGTCGGGGCGCTGGTGCGCGATCCCGCCTCGGCGCGCGCGCGGTCACTCGCCGAAGCCGGCGCCGCGCTGGTGCGTGGAGATCTGCTCGACGGCGAGGCCCTGGCGCGTGCGTTTGCCGGCGCCGGCGCCGTCTACGCGGTCACGACTCCGTTCGCGCACGGCCCGGCCGAGGAGGAGCGCCAGGGCGCGCAGATCATCGACGCCGCAGTCCGAGCGGGGCTGCCGTGGCTGATCCTGGCCTCGGTCGCGGCCGCGGGCCGGGCCGCGGTCCCGCACTTCGCCAGCAAGGCCCGGATCGAGCAACGCCTGCGTGAGACCGCGGTCCCGTGGACGGTGATCGCGCCCAGCTACTTCTACGAGAATCTCGACGGCTCGGGCGCTGCGATCGGCGCCGGCCGGCTGTCGCTGCCGCTGCCGGCCGACAAGCCGCTGCACCAGGTCGCGCTCGCGGACCTCGGGGCGCTGGTCGCGGCGGTGCTCGGGCGCCGCGACGAGCACCTCGGCGTCCGGGTCGAGGTCGCGGGCGACGCCCCGACTCCGCAGGCGATGGCCGCGGCGCTCGGCGTGCGCTACGAGCGGGTGCCGTCGGCGGTGATCCGCCGGCGCAGCGAGGACCTCGCCGCGATGTACGAGTTCCTCGCGCACGAGGGGTACGGGATCGACGTCGAGGCGCTCCGCGACCGCTACCCCGAGGTGCCATGGACGAGCTTTCACGATTGGGCCGCAGGCTTTCGCGGCCGGCTCGGCAGGTCTCCCGACGTGAGCGGCTCGGCGTCGTGATGCCCCCACCCGACCATCCCGGGCCCGATGCCACCGTCAGATCACGGATGCCCAGCTTCAGGATCGAGCTGTGTGGATTGCGATTGCTCGACGAGGCGACGGGCGCAGCGCCAGCACCACCGGCGGCCTGTAGGGACCGCCTCGCGCCACGCGACCGCACAACCGAGCGAGATCACAAGGCATGATCGACCGCTCCCCACGCGCGAGGCGCGACAATGCCCAGGTGGCCGAAGTGTCTGACAGCCCGAGCCGACCGCAAGACGCCAGCAGGGCGGTGCCGCCAGCGCCGATGCAGCGCGACAAGAAGGGCTGGCGGGTGGCTCCGGCACCCGACGGCCGCGGGATGCCCGAGCAGGGCAAGCCGCCGCCGCCGCACCGCTGGCGCGGCTTTTGGATCTTCTGCGCGGTGCTGCTGGCGCTCAACTGGCTATCGGTGCTGCTGTTCCAGCCGGCCGGCCAGCCGCGCGTGTCGGTGCCGTTCAGCCCGTACTTCCTCAGCCAGGTGCAGGCGGGCGATGTCAAGTCGATCTCGACGCAGGGCGACACGGTCCAGGGCACGTTCACGCACAAGCTGCGCTATCCGGCCAGCAACCCCAAGGCGACGCCGACGACGCTGTTCTCGACCGAGGTGCCGACGTTCTGGGACGGCGGGCAGCTGACCTCGGTGCTGCAAGCCAACAACGTGCAGGTCAACGCGAAGTCGGTCTCTAGCGGCACCTCGCTGCTGGCGGAGCTGCTGCTGGGGTTCGGGCCGACGCTGTTGCTGGTCGGCCTGTTCGTGCTGCTCGCGCGCCGCGCGCAGGCCGGCGCTGGAGGGCTCGGCGGGCTGGGCAACTTCGGCCGCTCGCAGGCGCGCCGGGTCGACCCGGAGAAGA
>JBEKRJ010000220.1:0-9238 GCA_049518835.1 Solirubrobacteraceae bacterium | reverse complement strand
CGCGTTCACGCTCACGGCGCGCTCGGGGGTGACCGGTGCGCCGGCGGCGGCGCGCTTGCGGATCGCCACGTTCGCAGTCACGGCGAAGCCGACCAACGCGCCGCTGGGCGTCAAGGTGCGGTTCGCGTTCTCGGGCTTCGCCCCTGGGCGAGCGATCTACGGCCACTACCTGTTGGGCGGCAAGCTGCGGCTGACCACGCGCTACGGCGTCGCGCACGGCCCGTGCGGGACGCTGGCGGTGCGCAAGGCGCTGTATCCCGGCCCCAATCCGCGCTATGGCCTCTATCAAGTGCAGTTCGACTCGCGCTGGCGCTACACGAGCAGCGCCGTGCCGAAGCTCGTCGACGAGCTCAACATCTTCAAGCGCTCGTCGTCGGCGAGCTAGCTCTGGGGGCGTTGCGCGACCAGCGCGCGTGACGGAGCACTGGCGGACGGCGGGGCGGGCATGGCCGGCGCAAGGCTACCCGGCGCACCGCGTCGCCGGGGCAGTATTTCAGTAGTTTTCCGCCGATCGCCATGCGGGGCGCTACGGTCGGCAGCGACCACGACGCTCGCTAGCGTCCCGCGCCATGTCCGCTCGCACCGAGGATCCCAGCCCGCAGCCGGCCAAGCCGCTCGAGGTCGTGATCGCCGGCGGCGGCGTCGCGGCGCTCGAGGCGGCGCTCGCGCTGCACGAGCTCGCGGGCGACCGCGTGCGGCTGACGCTCGTCGCGCCCAGCGCTGAGTTCGTGTACCGGCCGATGGCCGTGCTCGAGCCGTTCGTGCACCGCGGCCCGCGGACGCTGCCGCTGGCCGAGATCGCCGCCGACGTCGGCGCGACGTTCGAGCGCGACACGGTCGCCGCGGTCGACGCTCGCGCGCGCGTGCTGCACACCGGCGATGGGCTCGCGCTTGCGTACGACGCGTTGCTGATCGCGATCGGCGCGAGGCCGGCGGCGCTGCTGCCCGGGGCCGACTCGATGGACCCCGCGCGCATGGAGGACAGCCTCAGCGGCCTGATCGAGGCGATCGACGACCGCTCGATTCACCGCCTCGGCTTCATCGCCCCGAGCTCGACCTGGCCGTTGCCGGTCTACGAAGTGGCGCTGCTGGCGAAGGAGCTGGCCCGCGAACGTGACCTGGAGCTCGATGTCACCGTGATCACCGCCGAGCAGCGGCCGCTCGGCGCGTTTGGTGACAAGGTCAGCTCGGCGGTCGCCGGCTTGCTGGCCGGCGGCAAGATCGAGCTGATCACCGGAGCGTGGGTGCACTCGGTGGCGGGCAAGCTGACCCTGCACCCGGAAGGCAGGGAGATCCAGCTCGACCGGCTGGTGGCGGTGCCAAAGTTGATGGGGCCCGAGGTCGCGGGGCTGCCCGCCGACGCGGACGGGTTCCTCGAGACCGGGGCCGACGGCCGCGTCGTCGGCGTCGAGCACGTGTACGCGGCCGGCGACGCGACGAGCTTCCCGATCAAGTGGGGCGGGATCGCGGCTCAGCAGGCCGACGCCGCGGCTGCGTCGATCGCGACGCTCGCGGGCGTGCAGATCGACGAGCATCTGTTCGACGGCATCGTCCACGGCGTGCTGCTCGCCAGCCGCGGGCGCGAGCGCCTGTATTTCAGCGCTCGCATCGCCGGCGGCCACGTCGAGGACTCGCGCGTCAGCGACGAGCCGACGTCGTCGCCGGAGGCGAAGATCGCGGCGCACTACCTCGGGCCGTATCTCGACGCCCTGTGGGCGGCCGGGCCGCGGTGGGTCGCCCAGCAGCTGTCGTGGGAGGCGCTGCTGCGACGGCTCGAGGACCGCTTCGGCGACACCGCCGGCGGGCGTGGCTGACGGTCGCACCCCGCGCGGTTGTTGGGCGCTGCGGCGCGCTTCCGGCTAGCCTCCAGAACGTGTCCAGCGCACCCTCGCAACCGCGCGCGGCGATCATCGGCGCCGGCCCCGCCGGCTTCTACGCGACCGGACGTGCTGCCGACGCCGTACGGGCTCGTGCGCGCCGGCGTCGCGCCCGACCATCCAAAGATCAAGTCCGTGACGCGCGTGTACGAGCGGGCGGCGTCGCGGCCAGGCTTTCGCTTCTTCGGCGGCGTCGAGCTCGGCTCCGACGTCACGCGCGACGAGCTGCTCGAGCGCTACCACGCGGTCCTGTACGCGGTCGGGACCTCGAGCGACAACCGGCTCGGGGTGCGCGGCGAGGACCGCCCGGGATCGGTCCCGGCGACCGAGTTCGTCGCCTGGTACAACGGCCACCCCGAGTTCGCCGACCACCAGTTCGACCTCAGCTGCACGCGCGCGGTCGTGGTCGGCAACGGCAACGTCGCGATCGACGTCGCGCGGATGCTCGCGCTCGAGCCGGCGGAGCTCGAGTGCACCGACGTCGCCGACCACGCGATCCCGGCGCTGCGCGACGCGCTCGTGCGCGAGGTCGTGCTGCTCGGGCGCCGCGGCCCCGTCCAGGCCGCGTTCACGAACCCCGAGCTGCGCGAGTTCGGGGAGCTGGCGCGCGCGGACGTGATCGTCGACCCCGCCGAGCTCGAGCTCGACGAGCACAGCGCCGCCTGGCTGGCGGGCGGCGCGGCGTCGGCGACCTGCAAGCGCAACGTCGAGATCCTGCGCGACTACGCGGCGCGGGCGCCGGCCGGCCGCTCGCACCGAGTCTGCCTACGCTTTCTACGCTCGCCGGTCGAGCTCGTCGGCGACGGCGAGGAGGGGCCGGTGACGGGCCTGCGGGTCGCCGTCAACCGGCTCGAGCCCGACGGCCGCGGCGGGCTGCGGGCGGTCGCGACCGGCGCGCATGAGCTGATCGAGTGCGGTCTGGTCGTGCGCTCGATCGGCTATCGCGGACAGCCGCTCCCCGGCGTGCCGTTCGACGAGCGCCGCGGGTTGATCCGCAACGCCGGCGGGCGCGTGACCGGCGAGGACGGCGCACCGCTGCCCGGCGAATACGCGGTCGGGTGGATCAAGCGCGGGCCGTCGGGGGTGATCGGCACCAACAAGAAGGACGCCGCGGAGACCGTCGCGCACGTCGTCGCCGACCACGAGGCCGGTGCGCTCAACCAGCCGGCGCTCGACGGCGATCGACAGGAGATCGAGGCGTGGCTGGCGGCGCGCGTCGCGGGCCTGGTCACATGGGCCGGCTGGACCGCGATCGACAGCCACGAGCAGCAGGCCGGTCAGCGCCACGGCCGCCCGCGGATCAAGGTCGTGCGCGTCCCGGAGATGATCGCGATCGCCGAGGGCGGGGTCCGCGCCGCCCGTTAGCGACGCTAACCCGGGCCCGACCGCACAACTGGGCGGGCCGCCGGTCAAGGCACAAGCCAGGCGGCGCAGCCGCCCGATCAGACGTCATCGCGGCTGTCGCGCCGCGGCCGTCTAGGGCTCGAGTGCGGCTTGACGCGTCTCGTAGATCGGCAGCCGCGTCTGCAGCCCGGTCAGGTTCAACAGCACCGCGGCCGCCGTCCCGCCGGGCGCGACCACCGCGAGCTGGCGTTCCTCGCGACGCAGGCGCTGGTAGAGCTCGACCAGCGCGCCGAGGCCACTCGAGTCGATGAAGCTCACCTCGCTGAGATCGACGACGACGCCGTGCGTGGCGGCTTGTGCCGCCTCGGTCAGGGCGACGCGGAAGTCGCCCACATACGCCGCGTCCAGCTCGCCTTCAGGAGCGATCAGAATTGGCTCGGACACCAGTGACCATTTTCTTCACAAGCCCCAGCGTACCCGGCGGCGGGTGCGCGCAAGCCGGCGGACCCGCTCGCGCTGGTCCCGGGCGGCGCTCAGCGACCGCAGCGTGCTGAATACTGCGATCAGCGTGGCCCAGCGATCGGCAGCGGAATCCGTCTCAGGCCAGCGGATCATCGTGATCGGTGACGGGCAGCTCGTCGACGTCGTCCGCCGGACGCTCGAGCAGGCCGGCGCGCAGGTGGTGTATCTGAGGCATCCGAGCGACCGCGCGATCCGGCAGGCGTTGGCTGCCGAGGTCGATGCGGTGATGGTGATCTGCTCGGACGACCGCGCCTCGTTGCGGTCGGCGCTGGTCGTCGAGAGCCTGCGCGAGGGGGTGCGGTTGATCGTGACGATCTACAACCGCGACCTCGGCGCGCAGCTGCGCCGGGCGGTGCGCAACGTGCGGGTGATGTCGATGGCCGAGATCGTCGCTCCATCGCTGGCGGCGGCGTGCCTGAGCGACGAGCTGCTGTCGGTGCTGCGCACCGACGAGCGTGTGCTGGGCGTTCGCCGCGGGCGCGAGCGGCCGGAGATCACGCCGCTGGCGGTGCATCCGCCGACGCTGCGGGAGCGCTGGCTGGCAAACCTGATGTCGCTGCTGCACGCGTTCGAGCTGAGCGCGCGCACGTTGCTGCTCGGGCTGGTGGGGTTCGCCGCGATCCTGGTGATCGATTCGACCGTCGTGTCGCTGGCACGGCACGAGTCGGCGATCGAGGCGCTGTACGGGGCGACGAAGACGATCGCCACCGTCGGCCCGAGCCCGGCGATCGACACGGGACCCGGCTGGCTGAAGCTCTACGCGGTCGCGTCGATGCTCGCCGCGCTCGCGTTCACGGCGGTGTTCCTCGCGGGGCTGATCGATCGGCTGCTGGACCGGCGGTTGGTTGCGATCGTCGGCCCGCGCGCGATGCCGCGCAAGGACCACGTCGTCGTCGTCGGGTTGGGCCAGGTCGGCCTGCGCCTGGCGATGATGCTGCAGAACCTCGGGGTACCGGTGATCGCCGTCGAGCATGACCCCGCGACCGACAACATCAGGCGCGCTCGCCAATACAACATCCCCGTCGTGATCGGCCGCGGCTCGAGCCGCGCCGTGCTCGGGCGCCTGCGTCTGGATCACGCTCGCGCGCTTGCCGCGGTCACCTCGGACGAGATCGAGAACATCTCGACCGCGATGGCGTCGCTGGCGATCAGCGCCGAGCTGCGGACGGTCCTGCGCGCGGGCAGCGGCGACGTGCTGGACGAGACGCGAGCGCTGTTTCGGATCGGCGCGGTGCGCGACGTGTACCAGATCGGCGGGATCCTGCTCGCGGTTGCGGCGCTGGGGTCATCGGCGCATGAGGTGTTCGTCGCCGACGACACCGTCTGGGTGATCAGGTCCGAGCAGCAGATCGAGCCGATCGACATCCACCTGCAGGCGCTGCGAACCGGCGCCTGATTGCGCTGCGTGGGTCGGGTGGGGGCGAGGGCTGTGCGTTTCGATCTAGCCCTTTGACACAGGGGCGAAGCTGTCCCCATGACTTCTCTCACCCTCAGCAACACCCGCGCGAGGTCCCGCAGCCTCGCGTCGGGGCCGATCGGCAGCCCTGGCGGAGGCGCGCGGCGACTTCGGCTCCTGCCGAGCGGCGACGGCTGGTCGCTGGTCACCGTAGACGGCGATCTCGTGTTCTCGGCGCTCGGCGTCAGTGGGCGCCGGCGCTGCCTGGAGTTCGCCCAGGCGGAGGACGTGGTCGCGCTGACCCTGTAGCCGCGGTTGCCGTGGTCCCTTGAGTTGGCCCAGAGGCGCCGGCCGGCCGGCCGGTCGGTGCCTCCAAAGGTGACGTAGCAGCAAAGCCGCGCCCGGCGCCGGCGAAGGCCGCGCGCCGGCTGACAGGACGCCGGCGAGCGGCGAATCAAGGGATGATGCTGCGATGACCGACGCGAGCGCGAGCGGGGCGGAGCGCTTTGAGCGGGTCAGGCGCCTGTACGAGCTGCAGTCGGCGGCGTACGAGGCGATCGTCCGCGTCAGGCAGCCGCAGCCGCTGTTCGAGCAGATCTGCCGGGCGCTCGTCGACCAGGGACGGTTGCGGATGGCGTGGATCGGCGAGATCGACCCGGACGGCTGGGTCGTGCCGGTCGCTCACGCCGGTGCCGAGCACGGGTACCTCGACGGCATCCGGATCTCCGTGCTGGACATCGACGAGGGCCGAGGGCCCACCGGGCTCGCCGTGCGCGAGCGTCGCCGTGCGGTTGTGGACGAGATCGCGAGCGATCCGCGGATGGAGCAGTGGCGCGCCGCGGCGCTCGCTCGCGGGTTTCGGTCTTCGGCGGACTTCTCGCTGGTGGTCGCTGACCGCTGCGTTGCGGTCCTCAGCGCGTACGCGTCAGAACCCGAGTTTTTCCAGCCCGATGTCGTCGCGCAGCTGGACCGGCTGGCAGCGGACCTGTCGTTTGCGCTCGAGACGACCGAGCGCGAGCAGCGAGGGCGGGCGTCGGCGGCCAACCTGGGTGCCGGCGAGGAGCGGTTTCGGGTGGCGGCGGACGCGATGCTCGAGCCCGTGGCGGTGATCTCGCCCGTGCGTGATCGCGGTGCCACGATCGTCGACTTCCGGTTCGAGTACGCCAACGACGCCTACTGCGCGCTGCTGGCCGTCGGCCGCGAGGACCTGCTGGGACAGCGGGTCGGATCAGTCTATCCGCGCTTCGCAGGCAGCGAAGGGTTTGCGGAGTGCTGCCGCGTCGTGCAAACCGGCACGCCGCTGCGGACCGAGGCCGCGCGCGGTCGCGAAATGTGGGCCGCCACAGCGCTTGCGTCCAAGGTGCTCGACATGATCATCGCCCCGGCCGGGGAGCAGCTGGTCGTGTCGGTGCGCGACGTGACGCAGCGAACGCGCGACGAGGAGGAGCTGAAGCTGCGCGCGGAGTTGCTCGAGCTTGCGCATGACGCCGTGATCGTGCGCGAGCCGGTCGAGAGCCGGATTCGGTTCTGGAATCGCGAGGCGCAGGCGATCTACGGCTACAGCCGCGAGGAGGCTGCCGATCAGGTCGTCCACGAGCTGCTGCAGACCGTGTTCCCCGAGTCTCGTGAAGCCGTCGACGACGCGTTGGCGCGCCAGGGACACTGGGATGGCGAGCTTCGCCACACCTCCAAAGGGGGTAGGGCGATTGTCGTTTCCAGCCGCCAGGCGCTTGCGCGCCGGCCGGATGGGCAGCCAGGCGCGATCATCGAGCTGAATTCCGACATCAGCGAGAACAAGCGGGCCGAGCAGGAGCGTCAGGAGATTGGCGCCGAGCTCGAGGAAGCGCAGCGAATCGCGCAGGTGGGTTCCTGGCGGTGGGAACCCGCCACCGAGACGCGGGTCTGGTCGATCGGGATGTATCTGTTCTATGGTCGCGACCCGCAGGCTGGGCCGATCGATACCGACCAGTCGTTTGCGTTCGTGCATCCTGACGACCTCGAGCGGGTGCGGGGCGCGTACGAGCAGATGCGCGAGGGGGCAGCAGGGTTTGAGCTCGACTATCGACTCACATCCGCGGACGGGGTGACGCGCACCGTGCATGCGATCGCGCGGCCCGATCCCGCGCAGCCCGGGCGCTACCGCGGCACGATCCAGGACGTCACGCAAGAGCGCGCGGTCGAGCGCGAGTTGCGCGAGCAGACCGCCCAGGCCGAGGAGGCCAACCGGGCCAAGAGCGAGTTCATATCGCGCATGAGCCACGAGCTGCGGACGCCGTTGAACGCGATCAGCGGCTTTACGCAGCTGCTGCAGATGGACGACCTCGACCCTCGCCAAGCCGAGAACGTCGGCTTCGTGCTCGACGCCGCAGGCCATCTGTTGGCCTTGATCAACGATCTGCTCGACCTCTCGCGCGTCGAGGCCGGCCAGCTGAAGGTCTCGCCCGAGCCGGTCGCGCTCGCCGACACCGTGCGCGAAGCGCAGTCGCTCGTCGCGCCGCTGGCGGCCGATGGCGAGGTCACGGTTGCGGCTGACATGTCCGGGCTTCCCGCGGACGCGCACGTGTACGCCGACGCCCAGCGCCTGAAGCAGGTCCTGCTGAACCTGCTTTCGAACGCGATCAAGTACAACCGACCTGGCGGCAGCGTGTCGATCTCGTTCGAGGCGCTCGCTTCGGGTCGCGTGCGGACCTCGATTGCGGACACCGGCATCGGGATCCAGCCCGAGCAGATGGCACACCTGTTCGAGCCCTTCGAACGGCTGGGCGCGGAGCACAGCGCGATCGAGGGCACCGGCCTTGGGCTCGCGCTGTCCAAGCGGCTGCTCGACGCGATGGGCGGGACGATCGAGGCGCGCTCAACCCAGGGAGCCGGAAGCGTGTTCGTGATCGAGCTGGCCGGCATCGACAGATCCGCGACCGACGTTCAGTCCCAAGCACCCGGCGACGGCACCGGCGAAGCCGCCAAACCAGTCCGGATCCTCCACATCGAGGACAACATCTCGAATCTCAAGCTCGTCGAGCGGATCCTCGACCATTACGAGACCGTCGAGTTGATCGGTGCGATGCAGGGGTCGATTGGCCTCGAGCTCGCCCGCCAGCATCGCCCGGACGTCATCATCCTCGATCTCCACCTCCCGGATACGAACGGCGAGACCGTCCTCAAGCGACTGAAAGCCGAGCCGGAGACCCGGGACATCCCCGTGATCGTGATGACCGCGGATGCCAGTCTCGGCCTCGCAGAGCGCCTTGCCCGGCTCGGCTCGTGCGAGTTTCTGTCAAAGCCAGTCGACGTGCCGCGATTCTTGAAGCTGATCGCCGCCTACATCGACAGCCCGCCTCGATAGCGGCTTGGAGTATGCCGCCGAGCGGGGCGACGGGTTCCGCGTCGCGAGAGCTTCGGGCGTTGAATCCGAGGTCGAGTTGATGCTGGCCGGTCTGCAGCAGCTGCTCGGCACGTCACTGCGCGAGCGTTCAGGGCGCCTGCCGGGGTCGCAGCGCGATGCGCTGAGGCTCGCTCGCTCGAGGGGCCGCCGCGGGACCGCGTCCTCGTGGGCTGGCCGCGGAGCGGATCGCGATCGTGTTCGCGCTGCGTGAGCCGACCGGCGAGCGCGAGCTCGACGGACTGCCGGAGCTCGCGGGCGGGTTTGGCCTCCCGTCCGCGCGAGCGCTCGCGAGCCGGATCGAACAAAGCGTCGTGCGGCGGATCGCGTCGCTGCCGGCGCAGACACGACAGCTGCTGTTCACCGCCGCGGCCGAGCCGGTGGGTGAGGTGAACCTGCTGTTGCAGCGCGACCGATGAGCTCGGGATCGGCGCCGACGCGATCGTCCCGGCCGAAACCGCCAGGCTGATCGAGCTCGGCGGCGGGTGGCGTTCGTCATCCGCTCGTCCTAGGGGGGTGAGCGGGCCGCTGCCGGTAATCGTCTACACACATGGCGCCGGCTGGGTGTTTGGCAACGCCCACACGCACGACCGGCCTGATTCGCGAGCTGACTGCAGGCACCGGCGCTGCGGTCGTGTTCACCAACTACAGTCTCTCGCCCGAGGCGCCGACGCGAGCTTCGACACCGACTCCTACCACCGGTTCGCCGAGGGCTACTTC